>JASHRB010000359.1 GCA_030037575.1 Candidatus Sulfotelmatobacter sp.
TGCTAGAATCATCGGTCTCTGATCAACTTTCGTGCCCAGCAGGCACAGTTGTCTTCCGAACCATGCCTGATCTTCTTGCAGCAGATGAGATCGATACCCTGCCAAAGGCGAAAACTCTCGTCGAACCTGAGATGCACACCGATGTGCTCGTCATCGGGGCCGGCCCCACCGGCCTTGCCTGCGCGATCGAGGCCCAAGAAATTGGCCTGAAAGTGATCGTGCTCGACAAAGGCTGCCTGGTGAATTCTCTGTTTCACTATCCTGCGGGGATGTTATTTTTCACCACGCCTGAACTGCTGGAGATCGGCGACATTCCGTTCACTACCGCGAACCAGAAGCCCACGCGCGAAGAGGCTCTCGAGTACTATCGCAAGGTTGCCGACCACTACGAGCTGGATGTGCGGCAATACGAATGGGTCAAGACCGTGATGGGCGAGGATGGCCACTTCAGCATCACGGCCACGGACCGTGCGGGCCGTCCGCATGACTATCGCACTCGCAAGGTGATCGTCTCGACCGGGTATTACGATCTGGCCAACCAGCTTGGCCTGCGCGGCGAAGATTTGCCCAAGGTTTCGCATTACTACGGCGAGCCGCATCCTTATTACGACAGCGATGTGCTCGTAATCGGGGGCAAGAATTCAGCCGCCATCGCGGCACTCGATTTATGGAGGCACGGCGCCCGCGTCACTCTGGTTTATCGTGGGTCGCAACTTCATCATCACGTAAAATATTGGATCAAACCCGACCTTGAAAATCGCATCAAGAACGGGGAGATCACGGCCTATTTCAATAGTTCTGTGCAGGAAATCGGCGTCGATCACGCGGTCGTGAATACGCCGCGCGGGCCGATCCGTTTGAAGAATGATTTCGTGCTGGCCATGATCGGCTACCATCCCGACTATGATTTTCTGCGCAGCATGGGAATCGAATTGTCGGAACAGCAATGCCGGCCGGTCTGCGATCCGGTCTCGCTCGAAAGCAATGTTCCCGGAATTTATGTCGCAGGAGTGATCGTCGCGGGATCGCGCACGAACGAAATCTTCATTGAGAACGGCCGCTTCCACGGTAAACAAATCGCCGAAGATCTGAGGAGGAAGATACCGCTGCAGTAGCTGGATTCTCGACTAGCCCGCTGGACCTGCCGGCGGCAGCGTGTAAGTCAAAGCCATCCTTCGACTGCGTAAGCGCTTCACACTCGCGAGGCGCTTACTTCGCCCAGGATGACACTGTAGTAGAGCCTACTTCAGCAAATACTCCTTCACGAACATGATGGTCGCATAAAACTGGAAATCGCTATTTTTCTTTTTGCGGAAGCCGTGGCCTTCATCTTTCGCCAGCAGCCACCACACCGGACTTCCGTTCTGCCGCACCACTTGCACCATCTGCGCCGATTCGCTCGCCGGAACTCGCGGATCGTTCTGCCCAGCAATCACGAACAAAGGCTTGGTAATGTTCTTTGCCTTGTTCGCCGGGGCCGATCGACTCCAAAAATTCGCGCATCTTGGGGTCGCGTTCGTCGCCGTACTCCGCGCGGCGCAAATCCTGGCGGTAGCCCGAAGTGTGCTCCAGGAACGTCACCAGATTCGACGGCCCGACAACATCAACCGAGCAGCAGATTCGTTCGTTGTAGTTGGTCGCGACGGCAAGCGTCATAAATCCGCCGTAACTGCCACCGGTGATCATGATTTTGCTTGCATCGAGATCAGGCTGCGTTGAATCCAATCGAGGAGGGAATTGATATCCTTGTAAGAACCTTTGCGCAGAAATCCGTTGTCGAGTTTCTGAAACGTCTTGCCATACCCGGTCGATCCGCGCACATTCGGATAAATCATCGCGATGCCCAGTTCGTTCAGGTAGTAATTGTCCCGGCCAAGAAAATAAGGCCGTTCCTGACCCTCCGGCCCTCCATGAATATCGATAAACACCGGGCGCTTGCCTGAGAACTTGCTCGGCGGCTTGTATAAAAAACCCGAGATCGAGCGATCGTCCCACGACTTCCAATGAATCAGATGCGCTTCGGAGAATTCCGAAGCGATAAGGCCGCCGGTTTCGCCCAAGGTCCAGCGCTCGAGCTTTCCCGTGCTGAGGTCGAAAGAAAATGTATCACCGGGATGACTTGCCGTTTCGAGCGTGAATGCAAACTCGCGATGGTCGCGCCATTTAATGCCGACCACTACTCCGGCTGGCAACCTCGGGCCTGCGATTTCTTTGTTCGTCTTCGTGTCGAGCACACGCAGCGCGCTGATTCCATCTTCGTTTGATTCGAATGCGATGAACCGGCCGTCTTTCGAGAGATCGAATTCGTCGACGTCCCACTTCAGATCGGGAGTGAGCACGCGCGTCTTGCGCGAAGCCAAATCCATATATGCCAAACGCTGGAATTCTGAATCTTGATCGGTCGTAAAGTAGATTCCTTTTCCATCTTTCGCGAAGCGCGGATGACCATAAAACACCGTCTGTGCGCCGATTTTCGGCGTAAGCAATTCTTTTTGGCCCGACTTGATGTCTATTCGCCAGACATAGGTTTCAGCCGCCGAGACGTAATTGCTTGCCAGGATTTGCTTCCCATCGTGCGACCAGTCGGAGACGTTCCATCCGCCGCCCTCCATCTGCGCTACCAGGCGGGCGCTCGATGGATCGTTGGCATTCATCACCCAAATATCGAGATCGTTGCCGGTGCGTCTGGTGGAAGCGTAGGCAATACGGTCTCCTTGATATGACCATTGCGGGCTGACGTTGCGCGACTTGCCGTCGCTCAGCAGAGTGACGTTGCCGGTGGCAAAATCGTAGCGGTAGAGCTGAAAGAATTCGTCTCCGCCGACGTCTTTGCTGAACAGGAAGGACTCGCCGTTCACCGGCGCGTATTCTGCGCCTGCGACGCGGTCAGGAAAGAACGTGAGCTGCGTGCGCGCCGCCCCGGGAAACTTCACTTGATGCGCCTGATACGTATCGGCGAAGCGGGTTTCAATTACCATCTCGCGCTTGGTTGGGTGCCAGCCGGCAAACACATCCGCGCGATAGTCGGTGTAGCGGCCCGCCCCCTCGGCCACCGAAGCGGGAATCTTCGGAATTCCCTCGGCCACCAGATTTTCGTTGGGAGCTACGTCGGCACCCTGCGCGAGCGCCAAGGCTGAAAGAAGAATGAATGGAATCGCGTGGCAGACAAACTTCTTCATCGATAAACTCCTACTGCGGAACAAAGTAATGATTCAGCTGAAGAATTCGCAGCGCGATCTTAGGGCCGCCGCAAGAATAACAACTCACAATGGATCGTTTATCTGTCATAATTCAGCTTTCTAATATCCGTCTTGCAAAACGACTCTGTGGCTCTCTGCAGCAGTAAATATAGCCTTTGTCGGGCTAGAGGGTCGTGGCCCCTGAGTCGTGGTAGATTTGTTATAGTTCCGACAATAGAGTTTGGGTCAGTCGGAACTATAACATTATGCGGCCCCTCTCTTTCCGCCCCGATGCCCTGCGCATGCTTCTGCTGCGCAACCAAGTCGCCACCCTGGACGCATTGAAACAAGCTCTCGGCACCTCGGTGGATGTCACCGTCTTCCGCAAACTTAAGCCGCTGGATTACCTCACCAGCTATTCCCATCGCGGCCGCTACTACACCTTGCGCGAAATCGCCAGCTTTGACGATCATGGACTGTGGTCGCATGCCGACGCCTGGTTCTCCCGCTTCGGGACCCTGCTGGCCACCGCGGAACGATTCGTTCATCGTTCCCCTCGCGGATACTTCGCCGATGAACTGGCTTCGCTGTTGCATGTCCAGGTGCAGGATGCCCTGTATCAGTTGACGCAGCAGGGTCGAGTTTCGCGCCAGATCGTTTCCGCTCGGTATCTATACACCGCTACCGATCCTGCCAGCCAACGGCGGCAACTGCTGGCGCGGCGTACCGTTGAGTTCCTGCCTACCGTGCTGGATGCCTCGGTACTGGAGGTCGCCCCGGAGGAGGTGAAGGCCGCCATCCTGCTGTTCTACAGTCTGCTAGACGAGCAGCAGCGCCGCTTGTATGCCGGACTGGAATCTCTCAAACTGGGCCGTGGTGGCGATCGTCAATTGGCCGACTTCCTCGACCTGGATCCACACACCGTGTCCCGGGGACGATTCCAGTTACTTTCTCAGGACGTGGAAGTGGACCGTGCGCGCAAAGCCGGCGCTGGACGCAAGCCGGTGGAAAAAAAACGCCCGAAATAATCGAAGTCATCGAGGTTCTGCTGGAGCACGATACGGCCGGAGATCCCATCACGGGATTGAAGTGGACCCGCAAGACCACGGAAAAGATCGCCGAGGTTCTCCAGCAGATCGACATCCCGGTCTCGGCCAATACGGTCGCTCGTCTTCTCTATCAAATGGATTTCTCTCTGCGCGTCAACCGCAAGCAAATCGCCACCAACTCCAGCCCCCACCGCGACCAGCAGTTCCAACATATCTGCACGCTCCGGACTCGCTTCCAGCGACAAGGCCTTCCCATCATCAGCGTCGACAGTAAGAAGCGCGAAATGATCGGCAACTTCAAAAACGGCGGCGCCAAATGGGATCGCTCGCCGGTTCTCGTGAACGATCACGACTTTCTCTCCGAAGCCAGCGGAGTGGGAATCTCCTATGGTATTTATGACCCGCCCCACAACCGTGGCACTGTCTGCGTCGGCATCTCTCACGACACACCAGCTTTCGCGGCTCATTCCATTGCTACCTGGTGGAGACGGGAGGGGTCACGTCGCTATGGCCGTGCCCCCAAACTTTTGCTTCTCGCCGACTCCGGCGGTAGCAACCGTTGCACTTCCTGGGCTTGGAAGATCCAACTTCACAGCCAGGTATGCAACCCCTTCGGCATCGCCATCACCATCGCTCACTACCCTACCGGCGCCTCCAAATGGAATCCCATAGAGCACCGGTTGTTCTCCGAGATTTCCAAGAACTGGGCCGCCGAGCCACTCGACAGCTACGAAAAAATGCTCAAATTCATTCGCACCACCGGCACTCAAACCGGCTTAGTTGTGACCGCCTATCTCGACCGAAACGAGTATCCAACCCGTCTCAAGCCAGACCCGCAGTTGATCTCTTCACTGCGCCTCACTCCAGGCAAAGTGCTCCCGCGATGGAACTATACAATCCAACCGAATCTGTGAAGTTATTTTTGCGCAGTCCCTTAG
>JASHRB010000360.1 GCA_030037575.1 Candidatus Sulfotelmatobacter sp.
AAAAAATCGTAGCCAGCTTTCGTGCCTGGGAACCCCGCACCAGCGATTGAGCAAGCAGAAAGCAGAGAATGCCGTAAGCGATGTAGAGCAGCCCTGTGCCCAGGGTTGCATGGGAATAGGCGCTGAGCCGAAATCCAAACTGTGCGGAAATGAGCAGAGCGAAAATTGCCATCGGCGCAAAGAGTGGATTATTCCGCAAGTTAATTTTACCCGCGACAACTTGTTTTGCGATCCACCACAAAAGCAGTCCGGCGGAACCGGTTTCGACCACCAGCATCGACCACGGCTCGACCGCGCCGAAAGCCAGTGGCCCAAACAGGAGCAAACCGATGGCTCCATACAGCAATACGGAGTCGCCACGCTCCGCTGATTCCCGACGATGTTGTCCTCCGATTCCGATGCTGTTCATGCGATCACGATTGCTGCTTGGGCACAAGACGAAAATCACCCACCCAGAGCTTGCCGCGAATAGGACTGCCTTCCGGAACACGTTTGATCTGCAGCACAAGCAGCTTGCACTCGCTGCCCGTGGTGAACTCACCGGTGGCAGATTTCCAGAAGCCGGTTTGTTTCAGTTCGTCGCTGTCGTAAAGCCCCGCGTGAGTGTAAGCATCCTCAATTACAAGGTGCGGCGCTCCAGCGCCCTCCATCTCTCCGCTCTTGTAGTACGCGGAAAAGTCGTAGGCGGTATTGGGCTGCACTGCAATGAACTGCCGGATGCCCGCATGATTGATTCCCGGTCCGTCGAATGCAATCAGCAGCGAACGGCCACCGCTGTGCAACTCACTCGGGTCGAGGGTGAGGCTGACGCCCTGCTGTTTCTCATAATGCCAGTCGAAGCCACCGTTCAAAACATTCAGGCGAAAATCTCCGTTGATAATCAGATTATTCTTGCTGGGCAAATAAGCAGTCAGGCCGGAGCGTGTCGTCGCTTGCTGCCATACGGTCCGGGCCTGATCGACATCCTTTTGATCGATGAGGAACTGAAAATAGTCATAAACCCTGCGCAGCTCGAAATGCTCTGAGTTTGCCATCATCGCCGCCCACACCTTCGCTGTGGCCGCGGTTTCTTTCTTCCTCATCAGCAAGTCAAGGAATGTGATGTAAGCGTCGGCCTTTGCGGGTACGACGTTTCGTAACAACTGATCGACATCCGGCTCAAGGCGCCAGCAATATTGAATAGCCAGATCGGCCAGCGACGGGTCATTCGCCATCACTACGCGAAATTCACCCAGAGCCTTCTCCTTGTCGCCCTGCACCAGATAGAAGTTCGCCGCTTCCCATGCGACGTCTGGAGTTGTGGGATCCGCTTCGATCGCCCGCGCCAGGGCCCAACTCTGGTGCGGAATGTCTCCCAGCACCTGATACGCCGAAGCGAGATCAAACCAGAAACGGGCGGAGTGCGGATCGAGTTGTACCGCAGCGTGGTAATGCTCAAGCGAATCGGCCGGATCTCTCGCAACGTAGGCATAATAACGGCCGAGATGGTCGCGGTATGCGGCGTTTCCCGGATCCAGCCAAACGGCGCGACGCAGGCTTGTCAGTTCGGCTCGCTCGGAAAACAATGCGGCGAGAAAGAGCTTCGATGAAACTGCTATGTAAGAAAAAGACAGCAGCACACCCACACCCAGAACGAATGCTTTTCTTTGAACAGAATGGAGGGCCAGTTCCATGAATTGGTTGCGTCAGAGCAACTGCACAGCTTTCAACGCCTCGCGGAGTTACGCGCTGCTTGAAGTTGCGTCGGTGGCTTCCCGGTCATCGCCGTCCTCATCGTGTGCTTCGTCGTCGCGGTAGTAACGGGAGTATTTCCCCTGATATTCGTAGTAGTAGTAGTAATCCGGCGAACTCAAGTCGACTGCGTTTAGCAGCACCCCGGAAACTTTTGCGTTTACCTGCATAAAAATGTCACGCGAGCGGCGCAACGCCTGTTTTGTCGTGTGCCCGGAACGAATCACGAGCACGATGGAATCGGCCCGGGGCGACAGTACGACAGCGTCTGTAACGGACAACGCGGGTGGCGTATCGACAACGATGTGATCGTACTGGCCGCGCACCTCATCCAGAACATTGCGCATGTCGCTTGAAGCCAGCAGTTCCGCCGGATTGGGCGGAGGCGTCCCCGCCGGCAAAATAGATAGATTTGGCAAGACCGATGAGCGCGTGATCACCTGCTCCAGCGTGGCGCTCCCGGTCAGCACGTTGCTCAAGCCGCTTTGCGGGGCCATGCCCAAAGTCTTGTGGATGCTGGGACGGCGCAAGTCGGCGTCGATGAGCAGAACGCGAACTCCCTTCTGCGCCAACACCACTGCACAATTAATACTCGTGGTTGTCTTGCCTTCCTGCGGCAGCGCGCTGGTGATCATAATCACCTTGGGAGGAGATCCAAGATTCGAGAGCAACAAAGAGGTTCGCAAAGCCCGGTAGGATTCAGCCATTTGCGATTGAGGCCTGACCTGCGTGATCAACTCGACCGCTTCTTTAGAAGTTGCGATGACGAGGCGCTTCGCATTCGCGCCTGCGCGCGCAGCTCTCGATCCCAGCGGAATCATGCCCAACGACGCAAGGCCGGAAATCATTTGCGCCTGCTCGGTCGTTCGCACCGTGTTATCCAATCCTTCAAGCAAGAAGGCGAGGGCCACACCGGAGGTCAGCCCCAGCATCAAGCCGAATGCCAGATTCCGCGGGATGTTCGGTTCAACCGGCGCAGTGGGTGCCCGTGCCACGTCCACGATGCGAAAATTATTCGACTTGAGTCCAGCCGATACTCCAGCCTCCTTCATCTTCTCCATCAATCCTTCATAAAGCTGGCGATAGCTGTCCAGGTCGCGCTTTAGAATGCTGTATTGAATCGAGCTCTCGTTCAGCTTATTGGCTTCCTGCTTTTGTTTTTCGAGGGCATCGCGCAGCATGTTTTCGCGCTGCAGAGCCGCCATGTACTCGTCCCGAATTTTGCCCGCGGCTTTCCTGGTCTCGCTTAGAATCTGGCTATTGATTTCCCTCAGCTGGTCGTTCAGCTGCGCCACCTTTGGATAAGCCGGGCCGAACTGAGTGCTCAGTTCAGCCACTTGAATTTCTACATCCGCTGCCTTGGCGCGAAGAGTTTCCAGAAGAGACGACCCGGTTGGGCCGGCCATGATAGCGGTACTGAGCGTGTTTGACGCAGATGCGATGCTCTCCGGATCTCCTTGCGCGAGCCGGTACACCGACTCTTTCTCCATGCGCTCCGATTCTGCCGCGGTCAACTCTTTATTCAGTTCGTCGAGTTTCTCGGTCGTGATGTTCTGCTTTTCGTCGATCCCGAGCATCTCGTGCTCTTTCTGGTAGCGCACCAGCTTTTCCTGCGAAGTCTCCACTTTCATCTGCAAGTCGACCAGTTGCTTGGACAGCCAATCCGAGGCCTGCATGGTGGAATCGAAGCGCGATTTGAAGTTGTTCTCGGCATAGGTGCTCATCAGAGTGTTGACGACGGTTGCGGTGAGCTCCTTGTCCGGGCTGCGAAAGCTCACTTTGATGATGTGCGTATTGGGCGAGAGTGTAACCTTCAAATTATTGCGAAAACTCGAGACCAAGGCCGAGGTGCGGGCCGGGTCGGCCTGGAGGGGATCCGGGGTGAGGTCGAGCGAGGCCGAAGGAAGCATAGCCGCCTTCCCTCCGAATTCCGCGCGCCGGTCGAGCCCGAGTTGCTTGATCACCTGCAGAGCCAGCAGATCGCTCTGCAGGATCATCACTTCCGTTTCCAGTTCGGTGGGATCGTAGTAATCGAGACTGAACGTCGGCGAATTGTTGAAATTTACGAGATCAGAATCCGGTTTGTTGATTTCAATGCTGCCGCTGGCCTCGTACACCGGCGTCATCTTGAGGCTGGCAATTGCCACGACGGAAAAAATCGTGAGCAAAAACCCCAGCACAGTCCACTTGCGCTTTATCAGGACGCGGATGTATTCGCCGAGCGCCGACTCTTGTGAAGTCAGCTCGGGATAGAAACGTGTCGCCGCCGATTGCGCGAAATCGAAACTCGCCGGCTGAATCTCTGCGAGGCCCGGCTTGCCGGCCGGCACCAGCGGTCCGGAATCCATACCTGCTCCTCAACCATCAGATTTTTCTCGGGCCGGCCGCATCACTCGCCGTGCGAACTACTCGAGCAAATCCCGGCAACTCGATGGCTGGCTCATCGCCCACGGACTTTCTCATGCGAATGGGTCATTTCGCCGCAATTCTAGCATCGCGTCTGGCGGAAACTTTCAAGGGAAATCGAGGGAGTAGCTGGTTATACAACGGGGGCAGCCGTGCGTCTCCAAAGAATTCCGCTATACTGCGTTTCAATTCTTCTCCCAGCCAGAAAGTGAGAGTATTTTTTTGCTATCTCGGTCGGCACCCAAGCGAAAAGTGATGGTGATCGGTTTGGATTGCGCCGATCCCGAACTGGTTTTCGATCGCTGGCTCGATGATCTTGCCCATAGAGAGCGCGTGCTCGATGCGGGAATCCACGGCAAATTGCGCGGCGTCACTCCGCCGATCACTGTGCCCGCGTGGAGGTGCATGATGACGAGCCGCGAACCGGGCGAAATGGGAATCTACGGATTTCGCAACCGTAGCGCTTATGGCTACGACAAGCTCGCCGTGGCCAGTTCGGCGAGCGTTAAAGAAGATACTGTCGGGGACATCCTCAGCAGCGCAGGAAAAAATTCGATCGTCATCGGAGTATCGCCTGCATATCCCGTGCGGCCGCTGCGGGGAAGCCTGATAAGCTGCTTTCTCACTCCTGGATCTCAGAGTCAATACACTTTTCCTCACGAACTTCGGCCCGAAATTCAACGCTTGGTTGGCGACTATATGGTCGACGCTAAAGATTTCCGCACCGACAGAAAACAATGGCTGCTCAGCCAGATTTATGAAATGACCACCAAGAGGTTCGCTGTGGCCAAGCATCTTTTGAAAACCCGCCCGTGGGATTTCTTCATGATGGTCGCGATGGGAACGGACCGCATTCATCACGGCTTCTGGCAATTTATGGATGCACAACATGTTCTCTACGCCGCCGACGGCAATCCTTTTGCGGACGCGATTCACGAATATTACGAGTACGTTGACGCTGTGGTGGGAGCTTATGCGGCTTAGGTTCGGCCAATAGGGACATGGAGAACTAAAGCAGGGAAACCATGATTGAGCCTAACTTGATGAACTGGTCGGAGCAGGATGTTCTGGTAACGGGCGGGACGGGTTCGTTCGGAAAGAAGTTCGTCGAGATCATGCTGCGCGAATATCACCCGAAGCGTTTGGTAATCTTCAGCCGCGATGAACTCAAGCAGCACGACATGCGCGCCGCCGGATTCGATCATCCTTCACTGCGCTA
The DNA here is from genome assembly GCA_030037575.1 of Candidatus Sulfotelmatobacter sp. GTDB lineage: Bacteria > Acidobacteriota > Terriglobia > Terriglobales > Acidobacteriaceae > Sulfotelmatobacter. The sequence goes on from JASHRB010000360.1 coordinate 5,357, forward strand.
TTTCATTGGCGATGTGCGCGATGCCAACCGATTGCAGCGCGCCCTGGCGGGCGTTACGGTCGTTGTTCATGCGGCTGCGCTGAAGCAGGTTCCAGCCTGCGAATACAACCCCTTCGAGGCGATCCAGACCAACATCATGGGGGGCCGCAACGTGCTCGACGCGGCCATCGACCAAAAAGTGCAGCGCATTCTCGCGCTCAGCAGCGATAAAGCTGTGAATCCGATCAATCTGTACGGAGCGACAAAGCTCTGCGCCGAAAAAATGTTCGTGCAGGCGAATGCTTACGCCGGAGCGCAGGAGACTCGCTTTAGTTGCGCGCGCTACGGAAATGTCGTAGGCAGCCGCGGCAGCGTGATTCCTATTTTTCTGGAGCAGCGCAAACGCGGCCGCATCACCATCACCGATCCGCGCATGACCCGCTTCTGGCTTACCCTGGAGCATGGGGTTCGTTTTGTGATTCGCGCCATCGAGCACATGCACGGCGGCGAAATTTTTGTGCCCAAGATTCCGAGCATGAGACTGATCGATCTTGCCGAAGCGGTGGCGCCGGGGTGCGTTCTCGATTACATCGGTATTCGGCCGGGAGAAAAACTGCACGAAGTGTTGCTTTCGGAGGATGAATCACGCACCGCAGTGGAAGTCGATGAAATGTTTGTCATCAAGCCCCCGCATCCCTGGTGGCAAAAAGGAAATTGGATTCATGCCCGCGAGTTACCGCCTGACTTTCGCTACACGAGTGATAGCAACGACGAATGGTTGAGCCCCGAGCAATTGCAGGAACTAATCGAGCCGGATGCCGCGATGAAACTGAGGGTGACGGCGTAAAGTCCCTGCGCGTGAAGGGCACTCAAGCGGAGTAAATCTCAATGCGTGAAGCTGCTCTCAGCCATGAAATACTCGCCGCCGACGGCGGAGTTCCGGTGCGGAGCACGCTGCTGCCGTACGGTCGACAAACGATCGACGAGGATGACGTTCGGTCGGTGATCGACGTACTTCGTTGCGACTGGCTCACCACCGGCCCGAAAGTCGTCGAGTTCGAAGAAGCATTCGCGGCATACGTCGGCGCGAAATTCGCGCTGAGCTTCAGTTCCGGCACCGCGGCTCTGCACGGTGCTGCCTTCGCCACGGGACTTAAGCCCGGCGACGAGGCAATCACATCGCCGCTCACCTTCGCGGCCACGGCAAACTGCATCCTTTACCAGGGATCGACCCCGGTTTTTGCCGACGTGTGCGCGGACACTCTTAACCTCAATCCTCAAGAAGTTGCTGAACGAATTACGCCTCACACGCGAGCGCTGCTGCCCGTCGATTATGCCGGCCATCCCGCAGATATGGATGCGATGCTCGCCCTTGCCGAACGCCACGGATTGGTCGTCATCGAAGATGCTTGCCACGCGCTCGGCGCGGAATATCAGCGGCGTCGTGTCGGCAGCGGCGCACACATGACCGTTTTCAGTTTTCATCCCGTGAAGCAGTTGACCACCGGCGAAGGCGGTATGGTGACGACTGATCGCGCAGACTACGCCGAAGCACTGCGGCGATTTCGCAATCACGGTATATCCAGCGATGCGCGCCAGCGTCAGGCTGAAGGCCAGTGGTATTACGAGATGACGCTGCTCGGGTTCAATTATCGCCTCAGCGATGTCGCTTGCGCACTCGGGCTTTCACAACTCAAGAAGTTGGAAGGGAATCTTGCGCGCCGACGAGAGATTGCCGCGCATTATTCTTCGGCATTCAAAGAACTCGCCGAAATCACACTCCCAACGGTGCGCGACGCCGTCCGTCCTGCGTGGCACCTGTACCCGATTCGAGTTCGCCCCGAAAAATTGAAGGTCGGTCGTGGCGAAATCTTCCGCGCGCTGCGCGCGGAAAAGATCGGCGTCAACGTTCACTACATTCCGGTGCATTTGCATCCTTATTACCGCGACCGTTTTGGATATCGTGGCGGAGAGTTTCCGGCGGCCGAATCTGCTTACGAGCAGCTCATCAGTCTTCCCATGTTTCATGGAATGACCGACGCGGACGCGGAAGACGTGATCGATGCGGTGCGCAAGGTTATCGGCCATTATCTCTGCTAAGGTCGACAGTTGCATCCGCGTGATTGACGCTTTGTTTCACGGATCATCGATTGGAACCATGAAGCAACGTACGAAAGTGGTGGCTATCATTCAGGCGCGCATGGGCTCTGCCCGCTTGCCCGGCAAAGTGCTCGCTCCTATTCGTGGCCGCGCGATGCTTGGGCAGGTTGTCGAGCGCGTGCGCGCTGCTAAAACGGTAGATCAGATTGTCGTTGCCACCAGCACAGAACCACGCGACGATGTAATTTTGGATTTTTGCCATCGCTACGAGTTGGCGTATTTTTGCGGCAACGAAAGGGATGTGCTCGATCGCTTCTACCACGCGGCGCGCGAGTTCCATGCCGACGGGGTTGTAAGGATTACTTCCGATTGTCCTCTCATCGATCCGGCTCTTATCGATAAAACGGTGCGTGCATTTCTTACGGGGCGCCCGCATTATGCTTCAAATTGCATGGTTCGAACCTTTCCTCGGGGATTGGATACGGAGGTGGTGAGTTTCCAAGCTCTCGAGATCGCCTGGCGCGAGGCCTCGCAGAGTTATCAGCGTGCTCATGTCACTCCCTACATCTATGAGAACAAGGGGCGATTCAGGATTCTGTCGGTAACCGGAGCTATCGACTATGGCGCGCATCGCTGGACTGTGGATACGGCAGAGGACTTGGAGTTCGTGCGCGCCGTCTATGCTCGGCTGCGCGGCGTCTTGTTCTCTTGGGAAGACGTGCTAGATCTGCTGGAGCGCGAGCCGCAGTTAGTGGAGATGAACCGATTTGTGGCGCAGAGGACCCTTCACGAAGGATGATCCATTCATTCGCGATTGCATGAGAATTCTTCTGGTACATCCCGACGACGATCCCGAAAAAGGCCCATGGAGCAACTTGGGTTGGGATCGCATCGTTGACCTTGGTTTGGGCGGCCAAGCCGGCTACGCGCGATGGTGCCAAAAATTCGGCTGCAACGTAACCAGCATTAATTCTCTGCGGCATGGTTCCAGCGATTTTCATCGAGTTCGCGAACTACTGCGAAGGGGCTGTGGACGCCTGATCGACGATCACGGGTTGGATTGGTGGGAGATCACCTCCATCTACGTGCCCGAACAACTGGAAGCCTTAATGTTGCTACAGCGGCTCGCGCAGTCATTGCGGCCGGAAGATCAAGTGCATGTTTCGCGTCCCGGTCTTCATGCCGATCTCATGCAATCTCTGATGGGCAACCGGGTCAGAGTCTTTCCACTAACACGCGCCCAAAGGCGGGGAATTGGGCACTATCTGCGCGTTGCGAGAAAGCTGTCTCTGCCGCAAATGCTCGATTCCTTTTGGGATAAGTACGACCCTGGATATCAGTTCCGCGGCCGATTTCCGCAGCGGCGGCAATCTTCTTCTGAACCCGTCGTGCTTCTTCCTACCGCGTACGTCAATGTCTCGCGCACATGCATCGCCTACGCGAATACTTTGCCGCGGCAGAATTTCCTTTTGCTGGCCACGCGAAGAAGCGGGTGGATTCGTCCTTTGTCGCCCAACGTCCAGTTTGCGTGGTTGTCACACTATGCTGCGCGACGCAACCGCGCCGCCGAAAATGTGAGCATCGAAACCCGCTGGCGTTCACTGCTGAGTGAACTCATCACCATTCCGCAGTTTGAAATTCTGAGCCGGACGGGATGTTTATCGCAATTTTCCCGGCGATTTCGCCACGGCCTTGAGATTCGAGATGCCTGGCAGAATGTTCTCGATACCGAACCGGTGCAAGCCGTTCTCTGCGCCGACGACATCAATCCCA
>JASHRB010000361.1 GCA_030037575.1 Candidatus Sulfotelmatobacter sp.
AAAACCGTCGAAGAGACAGCCCACCGCTTAAGAGGAGAGTTGAATTACTTTGGTTTGTCCCAGGTTGCCCACAAGGCGCGCGAGTTGGAGCGATTAGGCCGGGAGCGCGATCTCGAAACTGCCCCGCAGCTGTTCCGCCTGTTCAACGCCGAACTTTCCGCCAGCCTGGAGTCCATGCGGCAGATGTTAGACAACGACAGGGTTTAACCTCTCCCTGTCGTTTCCGGGGTCCTTCCGAAGGCGTCTGCTCTTACCGCCGCGCGGAGCCTGCCGAGCATTGCATCATGGGGTCTGGCTCCTGCCTTACTGGCACTCAATCATGTTCTGGGTCACGCCCTGCAGGCTGATCGCCGAGTTGGCAATCAAGGGCAGGCTCCACAGCTTGCTGTGATGTTTGCGCAAATAATACGCGGCAAACAATGTTGTCGCGCTCTTTACCGATGCAACCGCATACGCGCGTCCCACCGTGGGATGCACTCCATACAAGTAGGCCGACTCCACCTCCATGTTGCATACGCCCTTCCGTCCCGCCAGCCAGTTGTCCCGCGCCCACAGCGTTGTATAAGAGTCGGCAAATGTGCTGCCGGTCGAGACCACGGCCAGGCTCACAAACTTCATATCAATCGGATTCTTCTTCTCCACGAACTTCGGCGCAATCACCGCGGCTGCGCTGGTCGACTCTGTATAAAACCCCGCCTCAGACGCCTCTGCGCTGGGGGCGTTGGGCAGCTCTTTTGCCGCCGAAACTGCACTCAACATCAGCACCGCCAAGATCGCGCATAAGGTCGAAAACAACGTCGTTTTCATAAGGGGATCTCCGATCGAGTTCTTAACGATGCGCAGCGGCCGCGCTGTTTGCAGCCTTTCTTCCGGGTTGCTGCGCTGCGTCATGATTGGAGATTACGTTGGTGCATGTACCTCGCACAATTGCGAGAGCGTAATAAAGGATGGTAACGGGGGGTAACCAGCGGAGGGTACTGTTGCTTTCGCTTGCTTCTCACCTGCTTCCGAAGGTCGTCGAACGAGGAGGGCTAATCCGCAGCGGCGGGCGGCGAAAGTGCGCAGCTGGCCCGCGCTGCCAGGGATGCCACACCGCATCCTGGGATTTTCGGAGGAAAGGAGCCCGCCTGCCGGGCCCCGTTCATTCGCCGGCGGCAGCCCGTTTAGCTTCGCCCAGAGTTTGCCGCACGCGCTCGCCGAGCGTCGCCAGACGGAACGGTTTTTGCAGAAGAACATGCCTGGGGTCGGCGATTTGCTGCGCCGATAGCAGGTTGTTCGAATAGCCGGACACAAATATCGTACGGATCGCCGGGCGCATTTCGGCGATTTTCTTTGCCAGATCCGTTCCGCTCATTTGCGGCATCACCAGATCGGTGAGGAGCAGGTCGATCGGCTGTGGGTATTGTTCCGCCATCTGCAGCGCCTCGGTTCCTCCACTGGCTTGGAGAACGGTGTAGCCGCTTTCGGTGAGATACTCGGCGGCAGAGTTGCGCACGCCATCCTCGTCTTCGACCAGCAAAATTGTGCCGCTGCCCACGAGGGCATCTTCGCCATCTTTTTTTGCCGAGCGCTGCACCTTCTCCGTTACTGACGGAAAGAAAAGCTTGAAGGTTGTGCCCGTCCCGGGTTCGCTGGTTACCAGGATTCTTCCGCCACTGTGTTTGACGATGCCAAAGACCGTCGCCAATCCCAATCCCGTTCCTTTGCCCTGTTCCTTGGTGGTAAAGAAAGGCTCGAAGATATGAGATTTGGTGTCGGCATCCATGCCGCAACCGTTGTCACTCACGGTCAGCAGCGCGTACCGGTTTGCCTTAACGTCCTCGGACAGAGCTGTCGAGTCGTCCAGCCGGGCAGGGGAGGTCTCAAGCCTGAGCCGGCCACCGTCGGGCATGGCGTCGCGGGCGTTAATCACCAGATTCATGATCACTTGCTCCAGTTGGCCAGGATCGGCTTTTACGCAGTCAGTGTCACAGCCGGGCACGAATTGGACCTCAATATTTTCCGGAATCAGGCGTTCCAACATTTTTAGTTGGTCGGCAATCAGCGAATTGAGGTCGACGATCTTCGGCAAAGAGACCTGCTTCCGGCTGAAGGTCAGCAAGCCCTGGGTCAGGGAAGAACCGCGGTCTGTCGCCTTCAGGATTTCCTCGAGATAGCGGCGCGTGGCGTCGTCGGTTAGCTTTCTTTCGAGAAGTTCCGCGTAGCTGCTGATCGCCATCAAAATGTTGTTGAAGTCGTGGGCCACGCCTCCGGCGAGGCGTCCAATGGCTTCGATTTTTTGCATTTGCCGCAGCTGCTGTTCCAGTTCCCGACGCCGGGTGATGTCCTGCACCGTCCCTTCGAAGTGGTGGAGGCTTCCCTGATCGGTCAGCACGGCGCGGGCATTCACCGAAACCCAGATGGTCTTGCCGTCTTTGCGATAGGCCTGATATTCGAAATTCTGTACCGACCCCTGTTTTTTCAACGCTTTCACAAACTCATCGCGCACTTCGGGGTGGACATACTCCTGCATACGGATGTCAGTTCTTGCCTTGATTAATTCCGCCTCGGAGGCGAAGCCCAGCATGTGCACCAGGGCGGGATTGGCGGAGATGTACTTGCCCTCGAGCGTGGTCTGATAGATTCCCTCCAAGGCATGTTCGACGATGGTGCGGTATTTTTCTTCCGCCCGCTGCAAGGCTTCCTGTGCTTGTCTCTCCGCCGTAATGTCGATCAGAAATCCGATGATGCCTTTGACCCTGCGATGGGCGTCCCGGATGGGCGCCGCAGAGAGATTCGCGGTAACCCGCGTTCCATCGCGCTTTTGGCGGCGCACTTCGCGGCCGGTCAGAATTTGACCGGAAATCAACTCCATGTGCAGGCGGGCGGCGTCGAGGAACTCCTCTCTGGGGATACTTGGATTCGCCTTGCCCACGACTTCTTGTTCGCTCCATCCAAACAGAGCCTCGGCGGCGGGATTCCACATGGTGACGCGCCGGTCGGTATCGGCGGCGATAATGGCGATGGGAGAGGCATAAACGCTGGTCTCGTTGGCTTTGCGCAGCGCCTCCTCGGCTTTTTTCTGCGCGCTTATGTCGCGTGCGATGATCGATCCGCCGACGATCTTTCCTTCCGAATCGAAAACTGGAGAAACCGTCAGAGAGACGTCGATCAGTTTTCCGCTTTTTGATTTTCTGACGGTTTCAAAATTCTCGATCGATTGGCCCGCCTTGAGCTTCTCCATAATTTTCGGAATTTCGTCTGCGCGTTCCGGGGGGACCAGAAGGGCAACGTTTTTTCCGCCGATCTCTGTCTTGGAATATCCATAAATAAGCTCGGCACGTTTGTTCCAGCTGGTGATGCGACCGGACAGGTCTTTGCTGAAAATGGCGTCGCCGGAAGACTCAACGATAGAAGCCAGCTTGAGCAGTTCTTCCTCGGCCATGCGGCGGGCGGTGATGTCGCGCACATACACGGCATAGGACGCCTGTTTTTCAATGGTGACTTGCGTGACCGTAATTTCTGCGGGAAAGTCGGTGCCATCGGCCCGCAGGCAGCGGGTTTCGCGGCGATTGCCGACCACGTCGATATCGCCGCCCAGGGGAGTGAATAGTTCCCGCCGGAGACGGTCGCGCAGCTTGGCCGGCAGCAGGGTATTGACCAAATCCTTGCCCATGGCCTCCGATCGGGAAATACGAAAGGTTCTTTCGGCTGCGGGGTTGAAATCGGTAATGATGGCCTGACTGTTCGCGCAGATGATGCAGTCGAGGGCGAACTCGAGCAACCCCTGGCGGCGGGCCTCACTTGCCCTTAATTCTCGTGCAATCTGCGAGGTGTTGGGAGATTCCGGATTAGGATTCATGTCGGCGTGCAGCGGGATAAACTCGCCAAAGATTTTCTTCCAGCAATTCCGTCTTCTGCTTGTCCTGCCGATGCGGAATGCTATTCGTCCAGCAAGTCGTGGATCTTGTCTTTCAGCACGTCAAGACGAAAAGGTTTTCGTAAAGCCGCAGTGGCTGCCTGGCTTTTCGAAGAAAGCGCGCTCGCGCTCACCTCCTCTCCCGACATGAAAAGAACCTTCAAGTTGGGATTCATCTCCAGCAGCTTTTGGGCCACTTCGTGTCCGCTCATCTTGGGCATGACCACGTCGGTAATGAGGACGTCGAGTGGGGAGCGATTTTGCGCGGCCACATGAATCGCCTCCTCGCCCGCTCTGGCTTGCAAAACCTTGAAGCCCTCCATTTTCAGCAGTTCTGCCGTGGGTATGCGAACCGCATCGTCGTCCTCGACGAGCAGAACGGTTCTCGCCATGGGCAGGTTTCGCGGGGTGGTTCGCTCCTGCGCTGTGCCGGCGTCCATTTGCGCCGGCGGGAAATAGATGCTGAAGCGGCTGCCTTTCGCCGGATCGCTGGCAAATCGGACCATCCCTTCCGCACCTTTAACGACCGCATGGACGGCGGCGAGAGAGAGGTTAATTCTTGCCTCCTGGCCGATGTTCGTGGAACCCTCCAGATCCCAAGCGCGCGCCTGCCGGGCTGCACCGGTGTCAGCGACGGCAAACATCACATACTTGCCGGGCCTTTCGTTTTTTGTGACCGAGTGCTTATCCAGATCGACTAACTTCGTCGCGAACGTCAGCTGGCCGCCTTGGGGCATGGCATTGCGAGCATTGATAGCCAGACTCAAGGCGACCTGCTCGATTTGCGAAGGATCGGAGCAGATCCTTCTGAGGCCCGGCTCCAGGTCGTAGACCACGGAGATTTTCTCGCCGGCCAGTTGCTCAACCAGTGGACCGATTCCCGCGACCACCGCATTCAGATCCAAGGGCTCATTCGAGCCGGGAAGATTGCGGCTGATGCCAACAACTTCTGCACCAGGCTGGTGGCGCGTGAGGCGCTGGTTAGTACTTGCTCCAGGCTGCGCTTCTGGCTGGCGGGGAGTTTCTTCATTTCGAGCTCGGCATAGCTCGTGATTGCCATCATGGTGTTATTGAACTGGTTGGCAATGGCGCGGGTGAGTTCGCCGATCAATTCGGTTTTTTGCGCCAGCAGAAGCGTGCGCAAATCGAGGCGCGATTCGCTGTTCGCGCCCACCCACGAACTCGTTTGAACGTCAGGCATGGGGACAGGAATTTCCTAACGCGATTCCGTTTCGAACCTTCCCGCTACGATATTCCCGCCGGACGAGCAGCTTCAAATTACGCACGTAATGCGAGCGTGAGCCTTGGCCATTACGTACCTGGGAACACGTCCCCAGGGCGCCGGTGGAGGAGATGTCGGCGGCATGGGCTTGTTCATTTTCAAGAAATAGAACCCGAAGTTTGAACGCCTTTCCCTGGTTACCCGAGGTTACCCTGCCTGTTATCAATGCTTTCGGAGAGCGCAGGTTTGGCGGAGCGCGTGCCCAATCAAGCGCATGGCTAAAAAAATTCTAATCATCGACGACGACGAGCAGTTGCGGAACGCCTGCCGCGACTTTCTTTCCGACGGCGGATATGAAGTGGACTGCGCCGAAGAGCTGGAAGAAGCCCAGAGCCTGCTGACTTATATTCCCTATTCGGTGGTCATCACCGATCTGCGACTAAGCAAACTCGCGTTCGGCGGACTCGATGTCCTCAAGCACATTCGCGAACAGGCGTTGCCGGTGCGCGTGATCGTTCTCACCGCCTATGGCTGGCCGGAACTTAAAACCGAAGCATCGGCTTCCGGCGTGGATGCCTTTCTGCGGAAGCCAGCTCGGTTAAGAGAGCTGGGAGCAGCCGTCGATGCGCTAACAGGAGCAACCGCATGACTAAATCCGTTTTGGAAACAATTCTCGATTCGAGCACGCTGTCGGTTCTCTTTCAGCCCATTTTTCAACTTCAGAAGGGGATCAAGCGGGTCGATAGCGTAGAAGCCTTGGTCCGCGGGCCGCGAGGAACGAAGTTCAATCGGGCCGACATCCTGTTCGATTACGTGCGGCGGAAAAAGGCGGAAGCCGCTGTCGATCAAAGCTGTTTTGTGGCCATCTGTGACGCGGTTACCAACCTGCCCGCAGATGTTCGAGTCAACATTAACGTTCACGCGGCCACGCTCGGCCAGAACTCCGGCTTCGTCGACTTCTTCCGGCGCTGCGCGAAGAAGCGTTCGCTCACCCTGGAACGATTCACCGTCGAGATCGTCGAGCATGCGCCGACTTGCGACGCTTCACGACTGACGGCCACGATCGCTCAATTGCGCGATCTCGGCGTGCGCATCGCTCTGGACGACGTGGGGCTGGGGCAGTCGAACTATCGCATGATGCTCGATTGCGATCCCGAGTACTACAAGCTGGACGGATATTTCGTGCGCGATTTGAATCGTGATCCCAAGCGGCGGGCGGTGGTGGAATCGCTGGTAACCCTGGCCAAAACCCTGGAAAGCGCGGTGGTTGCCGAAGCGGTGGCTTCCGAGGACGATTTGGCCTATGTGTCCGATCTGGGTGTGGATCTGGTGCAGGCCAACATCCTGTGTCCGGCGCTGCCGCTGGAGGAATTGCAGAAGCTTGGCCACATCGAAGCGTCTCCCATATTCAGCCCGCTAGCAAAAGCGGGCGATGCATTTCGCCATGTTCCCGGTCTCGAGCGAGGCGGAGTGAGCTTCGGGGTCGCGCTGGGGCAATCGTTCTACACCTAAAAGCACGGGCGCCCAACCACCCGGCGGGCGAGCCAACCAGCTTGCTACTCTTTGTCCCGCGGCGTTTGAATCGCGAACGTCTTCAGTTTGTTGTAGAGAGTACCGCGAGTCACGCCCAGGCGGGTGGCCGCCCGCGCAATATTGCCCCGTTCTGCATCCAGAATCTTCTGGATGTGCTGCCGCTGCACCTCAACCAGAGTGAGGTTCGAACCATTGTCGGTGGCGACGGCGTCTTTGAACTCAAGATGCAGATCTTTTGGGCGGATGGTCTCGCTGGTGGCGAGCAAGGCAGCCCTCTCAATCACGTTTTTCAACTCGCGGATGTTTCCCGGCCAAGAATAAGCGGCAAGAGATTCCATGGCTTGCTCGGAGAGCGTGAGCTGCTGTTTGCCCAGATCGGAAGCGCTGCGCTCGAAGAAGTAGTTGGCCAGCAGGGGAATATCTTCAAGCCTTTCGCGCAATGCCGGAACGTTCATGGTGACCGTGCTGACACGGAAATAGAGATCGCTGCGGAACTTCTTCTTGCGCACCAGCTCGGCCAGGTTTTCATGGCTGGCGGCGATCAAGCGCACGTCCAGCTGCCGTTCCTGCACGTCGCCGAGACGCCGAAATTTTTTCTCTTCCAGAATCTTCAGAAGCTTGGGCTGGACTTGAAGGTCCATGTCTCCGATTTCGTCGAGAAAGACGGTTCCCCGTTGCGCCACCTCCAGCAACCCCAACTTCCTTTGCACCGCTCCGGTGAACGCCCCGACCTCGTGGCCGAACAATTCCGTTTCCAATAGCTCGCGGCCCAGGCCGGCGCAATTCAAATCTACGAAAGCTTCTTCCGAGCGCGGGCTTTGATCATGCAGCCACTTCGCCAGTACACCCTTGCCGGAGCCGGTTTCTCCGGCGATGAGCACGGGACAATGGCTGGCGGCCAATTTCTGCGCCTGTTCCGCCACTTCCCGGATCGCGGGGCTCGTGCCCATGAAGGGGTCCACGCTCTCCCGCTTCTCGCGCACCTTTCCCGCCCATTGTTTTTGCTGATTGCGCTGATTCTTGAGTGCCCGCTCCAGCACCACAGCGATGGCCGACATCTCCACCGGCTTGGTGAGAAATTGCTCTGCGCCTTCTTTGATGGCTTGCACCGCCAGTTGCACGGTGCCATTTCCGGTGAGCAGGATCAGCGGAACCGAGGGATGCGATTGCTTCAAATGGGGCAGAAGGTCGAGGGCAGTGCCATCGGGCAAGGAATAGTCGAGAACGGCCGCATCCGGCGAAAATTCCCGAAAGGCTTCGCGAATTCCCGAGCAACTCTCGGCTTCAGCCACTTCATAATCGAGCGATTCGAGGAACTCAACCAGAGCGCCGCGAATGGCACCGTCGTCTTCACCGACGAGAATCCGTTTCTTGGCCATGCGAGAGTGGGTCGACCCGGAAGCCGGCCTCGAGCCCGACTTCGCCAATCTTAAGAATTGCGAAACCCTTCTGCCTTAGAAAGTAAATGGCCGAGTAACTACACGACAGATCACCTTGGTAATTTGAGTTCACGGCCACGCACGGTAACCATGCGGCAAGCGATTCTCCGCCACTTATGTAACTAGCTTGAGCCCATGCGATTATGTCAATCTTTCCCAGAGTTCAGACCTCGTTCTGTGGCTCCGAGGCGCTGCGATGATCAGAGTTCTCATGGCAGAGGACAGCCCCGTCAACCGCGAGTTGCTTCGCGAGATTCTCGAATCGCGAGGTTACCAAGTCGATGAGGCCGTGGATGGAGAAGAAGCTCTCGAAAAAATGGGCCGCAGCCGCCCCGATATTCTGCTGCTCGATATCGGCATGCCCAAGCTGGATGGATTCGGCGTGATTCAAAGAGTTCGTCAGGATCCGAGTCTGGCGAATCTTCCCGTTCTGGCCGTGACCGCTTATGCCATGCGCGGCGACCGCGAGAAGGGACTCGACGCCGGCTTCGATGGTTATTTATCGAAGCCGGTGAACGCGCGCTCGCTGTTCGCCGAAATGGAGCGTGTGCTCAGCAAGTCCCAGGAGTGAGATTTGCGCCGGCGCCGGTGCCACCCTGTAGCAGGCGAAGTATAGGGCGCAAGCAGCCCTGCGGTTCGCGGATTTCTGGGAATGGACGTTGGTAAGACGACGGCGACCGGTGCTTAAGATCATCGGGGCGGGAGGTTACGGCCTGCAATCTTACACCGCCCCCCGGCCGGAATTGTGGGCGCCGCTCTCTGGTGCAATCCGAGGGCGCGCCGGAGACCACCCAAATGACTGTCATGCCAGAGTCGTCGTATCTCCCTCGATGCCCCATCTGCAACCAACCGGTAAAGCTGGAGACGGCTAAGACCGACGAAAATGGCAGGACCGTTCACGAAGAGTGCTATCTGCTGACAATCAAACCCCCGCTCCCACCCAAAAGCTAACCACGCAAGTTTAGGACAACCCCCGCCGGTCCGCTTGCTCGACTTCCGAGATAAAATCCTTGATTGTCCGCAGGTTTTGTTCGCTCATTTTCGTGAAGCGAATGCCCTGGCGATTCGTCGCCGCCCACACAATCACTCCCATGGCGTCAATTTGCTCGCGCGAAACCGGCAGGCCGAAGGACAAACGAACCGAATCTCCAGGCTTGAGCGGGCTTTCCGTTTCCATCAGAATGCCGCCCTGGCTGAGGTTCCAGGTCATGCCGCGCGTGGTTCGCGGGCCGTCACTGCAGGTCACATCGGTCCGCAGCGGAACCCGCACGTTCTTGCGCCGGTTCTCCAGAAACGTTCCCCGCACCGCACGGAACAGCCCGGTCAGCTTCTGCCGATCGATCGGCTTTTGCAGGAAAAACGTTGCTCCCTGGGCAAAAGCCTGCTGCATGGTGGCTTTTTCGGCGCGGCCGGTGACCACCACGATCGGGGTCGCCCGGTTCCACGAGGATTCTCGAATTCGCCGGGCCAGTTCAAAACCGTGCATGGTGGGCATTTCCAGGTCCATGAAGATGCCGTCAAATCGCCCCTGATTCACCATGGCCGTGGCCTGGCGCCCATCGCGGGCAGGGGTAACCTCGGCTTTCAGCGAAGTAAGAACTTCCTCCATGAGCTCCAGATTCAGCTCATCATCTTCGACCACCAAAAGTTTCAGCGATGACATTTGGCTACCTCGTTTCCTCGGCGGTATTGCTTAATTTCACCCCCAACCTCTACGGCGCACAGTACAAGGGCCTGGTAGGACGAGGGTGCTACCAGGCCCAGATGGGCAGAACCGAAAGGCTGACGGATCAGTCGGTCCGCTTACCGCGTTCCGGTGCCCGAAACAAAAGCGATGGCCGGCTTACTCCGCGGCGCCAGCCCCCCCGCGTACTCCTCAATCCAGAGCAAATACCTCCACGGCCTCAGACTCTGTTTCCGCTGATGCCCGAGGGAAAAATCAGCGCTCCGGCATGGCGGTGTGGCAGGCGACGATCCATGGCCGACGCCCTCGATCCTGCACGATGCCGCAAAGATGGAAAACACAGGGGGAGGGGGTTTTCCGTTCGCCTGCCCGTGAAAGTTTTCTCGTTAAGAATTCGGGCCACATTCAACAAAGCCTGCGATCCGCAGCACAGACAAGTGGTGTGGGCGGCGGTAATCGCCTCGCAGTCCAGGCACAAACTGGCCTGCCGCAGGGGCACCAGATCGATGTTGAAGTTATTCACTTGCCCTCCTCGGATTCGACTGCAGGCAATGGTCAGGGTTGACAACAACTTCATCCCGGGACGCGTTTTTTCGGTCCACATCTTTGGTAATCCCCAGAATTCCAAAGCCCACGCGCGAAGGGTCGAACCGCGAATGCGGCTTCGCGCCTTGAACCTGCGGTTTCGGCCGCTCTCGCCTATCTTGCGGAAGCGCGGAGTTGTCCGCGGCCGTGGCCACGATCTCAGTCGACGACAGTGATTTTTTCATGCCCTGGGAAGGAGCAATTAAGCAGCCACGCCGCGGAGCTTGCCGTTCTCAAGCAGTTGCACACCTCAGCCGCCGGGCACTGTCTGAAAATTATGTCTGGATTTTAGAAACGGGACATTTCCGGGCGCGTTCCGCCATCCCTGGGCCGCAAGTTCTACTTTGAGCGCGCCCTCATTCACTTACTCTCGTTCAATGCCCTTTGGCGTTACTCGGAAGACCTTATGACTGCTGTACTCTTGAGAACAAGATAGTTGCTGGCTGTAATCGAGCTATCCGTCGAGATGCGCTGAATTCCCCACAGGCAAATTCACTCGACTCCGAACGAGCTTGCCGCCAGAAGCAAAGTCGTCCGATTTCCATGCCGGTATCAAGCACGATTTCACGCCCCGCCTCTGGTTCCAGTCTTCAACCCGAGGCCAGCCTGCTCGCCGTCGAAGATCTGACAGTGAAATATCGTCTGCACTCCGGTGTGCTTACGGCGGCCGACCGTGTCAGCTTTTCGATCGCTGCCGGCGAAATCGTAGGACTGCTGGGCGAATCGGGCTGCGGAAAAACCACGACCGCAATGTCCCTCCTCGGTCTGCTCCCCGAGAATGCGCGAATCGCAAGCGGCCGCCTGTACTTTCGCGGTCGCGATCTGCGGTCCCTCGCCGAAACCCAACTTCGGGAGCTGCGTGGCGCGGAGATATCGATCATCTTTCAGGATTCTTCCGGCCTAAATCCGGTTATGCGCGTGCTTACACAAGTCGTGGAAGTGCTGCGCGCCCACCGGGATTGCAATTTGCACGAGGCGCGTGAAAAGGTGAAATCGATCTTCGCTGCGGTTGGATTGACCGATGGCGAAAGGATCTTCTCCGCGTATCCGCACCAGCTAAGCGGAGGACAGCGCCAAAGGATCGCGGTTGCCCAGGCCCTTATTTCCGAACCCAGCCTGGTTGTGGCCGACGAACCGACCGCCCACCTGGATGCCGCGACCGCGGCAGAGATTCTCGCCTGTGTGCGCAGAATGCGCGCTACAAACCGCACCTCGTTCCTCCTGATCAGCCACGATCCGGAGATTCTCAGAAGCGTTGCGGACCGGATGGTGGTGATGTACGCAGGCCAAGTCATCGAGCACGGCCGGGTTGAACAGGTGTTTTCAAATCCGCTGCATCCCTATACCCGCGCCTTGCTCGCATGCTCCCTCGATCCATCCCCGCCCGATCACCCTGTGACCAGGAAAAAATGCTTTCCCTATATTCCCGGCAACTCGCCCGATCCGCTGGAGGTTTCCGAAGGTTGCAGTTTTGCGGCGCGGTGCGCGGATCGAATGCCCATGTGCCACTCTCGCCGGCCAAGGCTGCTCGCTCAACCGGACGGCGGTTTGGTTCGGTGTCTTAAGTACGAGGCTGAATGACCATGCATTCGAGGTCAGAATCGCGTGCGGGGCGGCCTCTCGTCGAAGTTCGCGGGCTCTCGAAGACATACCGGCAGGGCGGTTGGTGGCAGCGTCAATTCCGGATCGCAGCCCTCGATCACATAGATCTGATTCTCGATGCCGGCACGACCCTGGCCCTGGTCGGCGAGTCCGGCGCTGGAAAAACCACGCTGGCCATGTGCCTCCTTGGCCTGGAGCGTCCGGACGCGGGAGAAATCATTTTTGCGGGAAAGAATCTCTGCGAACTGCGGGGCAAGGAAAAGTTCCGCGCCCGGGGCGGGATCCAGCTCATATTTCAGGATTCCGCCGGAGCCTTAAGTCCGCGAATGTCGGCGAGCGAAATCATCGAGGAACCGCTGCTGATTGCCGGAACAGATCGACGATCACGACGACGGCGGGCTTTGGAGGCCATGGAGCAGGTGGGACTGCCCAGCGGTTGGCGCGATCGCAAGCCTGGGGAGTTAAGCGGAGGGCAAAGGCAAAGATTGGCGATCGCCCGAGCTTTGGTTCTAAAGCCGAAGCTGCTCATTCTTGATGAAGCCCTCGCCAGCCTCGATCTCTCGATTCAAGGGCAGATTA
>JASHRB010000362.1 GCA_030037575.1 Candidatus Sulfotelmatobacter sp.
TTACCAGCGCGCATGCCAAAATGTACGGACTCTACTGGTGCCCGCACTGCGCCGAGCAGAAAGCGATGTTTGGCAAGTCGTTTCGCTACGTGAATTATGTCGAGTGCGCCATCAAAGGCACGCATGATCTCGCGCCGGCTTGCAAAACCGCGGGAGTGAAGTTGTTTCCCGCATGGCAGTTCGGAAACCATCCTCCCGTCGAAGGCGTCTTTCCCATGCAGGAACTCAGCGATAAGACCGGATGCAGTTTGCCGTGACGGAATCTGCCAACTTGGCCCCGCCGCCCGGATCCGCGAGGCTCCATCGCTTGCTCTATCTCGCCATCGCGGCTTTGGCTGTGTTGGGCATCGCCGACTCGGCAATTTCTCTCCAGCGGCACTATGCCGAGTCGGCAACCAGATTTTGTGAGGTGGGAGAAAAATTTAATTGCGACATCGTGAATCGCAGCGAATATTCCAGCATGATGGGCATTCCCGTAGCCGGAATGGGTGTGCTCGGCTATGCAGTTCTGTTGGCCCTGGCGACGGTCTTCCGTTCGCGCCCGCAAACCCCTATACGATTGCTATCCGCCGCCGCCGCGGGTCTGGCCTTTGCGCTTTACCTCACGTATATCGAGGGGCACGTTCTGGACGCATGGTGCGTTCTCTGCCTGACGTCGCTGGCTGCGATCGGTGGAATCACCTTGCTGGCAGGCGCGGTGAAACTGAGGTCGTAAGATTCCGCCCGCAAGAGCTCGTGAATCGCCCCGTCCAATAAAAGCAATGAGGAAGATTCAAACCATGGAAGACAAGGCTTCGCCTCCGATTCGCGCCCATGGCACGACGGGCGATTTGTGGCTGCACAGATTTCCCAGCCGCATTTTTCGCAACACCCGTTCTCTACGGATCTGGCTGCCGCCGGCCTATGACGACCGCGAGAATGCAAGCAAACATTATCCCGTTCTCTATTTGAACGACGGGCAAAACCTGTTTGAAACGGCCTCAGCTTTCGCCGGAGTCGAGTGGCAGGTCGACGAGGCGGCGGACGGGTTGATCCGCGCTGGAACCGTGCCGCCGCTGATCATTGTGGGCATCGACAACACCGGCAAAGACCGCATCCGCGAATATATGCCGAACCGGTCGGTGAGTCCGAGGATGCTGCGGGTGCAGGGAAGGTATTATCCGGATTTCCTGACGAAAGAAGTGATGCCCTTTGTCGAACGAAATTACCGGGTCGCGGGCGGGCAGGAGAATACCGGGCTCGGCGGATCGTCGCTGGGTGCGCTGATTGCGCTGTATACGGCAATCGTGCGGCCGGGGGTGATCGGCCGGCTGCTGATCGAGAGTCCTGCATTGTGGGTTTCGAACCGCCAGGTTCTCAAAGACAGCCGCAGCGTGGGCGAGTGGCCCGAGCGAATTTTTCTGGGTGTGGGAACTGCTGAGTCGGCGAGTCCAGAGAAAAGCCGCAGCGCGGTCGAGAACGTGAGAAAGCTTGCCGCCATTATGCGCCGAGCGGTGCTCGGCGAAAAGCGGCTGCGCTTGGTAGTCAAAGACGGCGCCGGGCACAACGAGTCGGCCTGGGCCGAGCGCTTCCCGGAAGCGCTGCAATTTTTGTTTGGGTCTTAACGCTACTTCCCTAAGCCTTCTGCCACGAGCGAAGGTGCCTTCCTACCGCATTTCCTGATCTCAAACAAGATCGCCGCCATTACAGGAACTGAAAGCTGAACGTGCGTCCAGCGAGCAAGCGGCCCGATCAGCGGCAAAACAAAAGCGAGATAGAGCAGAAGCGAAAGATGCAAAGGTACTGTGCGGACGTCCTGACCGGCAATCCACTCTCCGAGAAGCAGAAATGCCGGCGCAAGGATGACGATGTCATACACCGTGAGATGGGGTGCAACCAGAACCGTGGCAAACAGGAGTGAAGAGAAGCGCAGCGGCAACGGCAGCTGGCTTCGCCAGCAGGAAACGGTCAAGGCCACCACGAATACCGCACTAACGAAATACAACGCCCAGGACCAATCTAGCCACGGAACCAGTATGCCCCAGAAAGTGCGCAGGCAGTGCGTTTGATAGGGTCTCGGCTCGAACCACGAGAGTTCCTTCGAAATCTGCAAAAAGGCGTGAATCCAGTCGCGCAGACAACTCGTACGGTAATAAAGCCACGCACCCCCTAACTGAACAGAGGACGACAGAAGTGCCCCCGCAATAACTCTCCAGCGTAACGTCACCAAAAAGACGATTGCCGCGGCTAACGCCAGTTGTGGTTTGAAAATTAGACATCCAAGGGCCAGGCCAGCGTAGAAATCATGTTTGCTGCGGAAAGCGAAGAAAGCCAGCGTGAAGCAGGCGAGCGCCAGCGCAGAACTTTGCCCCCAGGCGATAAGGTGCCAGTACGCAGGAAATGCAATCGCAAGAATCAGGATGGTGAGCCGATATTCATGCAGGTTTGGGCATGCCTGCAACAGAGCGAAGCAACAGACTCCGTAAATTCCCGTGCTCAAAATCAGCCATAGAGTGAGTGCCGACACGTAACCGAGTTCGGCAAACGGCGCGAACAAAATCGAAACCTGCGGCGGATACAGCGGCAAATAATAAATACCCGCTGCTTCCGGCACGCGTGCTACCGAAACCGCATATTGTGCTCGCAGAGCATAAAGATCAAGGCCAAGATGATCCAACGCGAGCGATCCGAGCGTGTAGAAGTGCAGAAAATCAGTGCCTTTGAGATTGCCACCGCGGTCGCGCAACCCGGGCGTGCTCATATCCCATACATAAACCGACCACAGACAAAGGGCGAGAATGAGGCCATGCGCACGTAGACGGCGAGGGGTTAGCCAAGCAGCGGATTTGTCTGAGGCCATCAGCTCGCCCATAATACTGAACTCATCAACTAATGGCGGGTAAATCTGCGGGAGGGACGATTCCGGGTGAGGTCTGCCCGCTGCCGGTCTTACTACGCCTCGTCGCCAACAAGAGAGGCAGAAGGAGTGGGATGAAGGGGACTACGAATGAAGGCAGCAATGGCATCTGGCCAGGAGAATTCAACTGCGGCCGATTTAGCAGCAGAAAAAGAGAGGCCGTCCACGGCCAACTCACGGCGGAGATGAAAACGAGACGGGAGAACCTGGGCAAAATCCTCCAATCACGCAAGAGCAGAAGCGCGGGCAGGATCAACAGCACCTGGTTGAATGGCGTCAACAACGGGAAGGAAAGCATCGTGCCAAGAAGAAATACCGCGAGGGCGGAAACGAACTGGCGCGAGTCTCCCATCGCTTTTCGATTTCTCCACCCATACACTAAAAGCCCGACTACGATCAGGCCTCCCAAAATTTCTCCTGCAAGGTCACCGAGAGCGATTCGGAGGAGCGATGTAGGAAGGGCATATCTCCGATAGGCAGCGACTCCCGCTAGAAAATAACCGATCCATCCCGGCAGCAGCAGTTCACCGGCCGCAATTAACGCGGCTAGGGTCGCAGCGAAGCTAGCCGCAAGGTGCCTCCGCCTGTGCCAATCGCCAACGGCCCACAATGCGAACCAGCACAGAGGTAAAAGCGCCATTTGCGGTTTAATCGTGAGGAAAGCAAGCAGCGCACCCGCACTCGCCAGATGGTTCCTGCTGACGCACCACGCGGCGGAGCTCAGCAAACAACCTTCAAAAATCGCGAGCTGCTGCAGCCGCAACCCCTGAATCACTTGTGGGGTGCTGAGGGTGAACAGGACTATGGCGACGACCGCTGGCCAGGGCAGACGCCAACCCAGAATCCTCAGGCAAAAGAGGATGCTCAAGGCGACGAAGGAACCCAATGCGAAGGGAGCCCAGCGCCGCACGTCCTTAAAGTCCACATACGCGAAGGGCGCAGTAAGAAATATTTCGTAAATAGGGTACGCGAACCGCTGCTCGTCGACTACCTCAACGCCAGGTGTGAACATCTGATTGATCGCGTGGCCGTAGTAAACCATCTGGATTTTATGACTCACCTCCGGCCCATAGGGATTGTGGCGGTGGAGTAAGAGTTCGCGCGTGCCCACCCAGGGGGAATATAGGTCACTGACTTGAACGATCACGACTCCCTTTGTCAGGCGGATGTAAGTGGTCCATGGCCCCAGGATCCGGTGTACGTAAGACCAAGAAATTCCCGCCACCAACAAGCTCAACAAAAGCCAGAGTCGAGGTCTCATTGCTTGTTGTCACCTCAATGGTGGCTTAAGCTATTCTGCGCGGTCCCGCCTGACATTCCAGAAGAATTGATTCTCTTGTCCACCCTCTCACCCAGGTGGAGCAAACGAGAACAGACCTGGTCGAAATGCAGGCCGCACCGATAGACGAGATATGCCGGAAGGTCTTGGGTCTGCACGATATACTTGCCAGCGCCAACGGCATCAACGTCAGAGTAATTGTCCATCACGATGCCATTATCTGGACGCGCGCGGATGCGAAACTGCCGCGAAGAAGGCTCATAGTTGCTGTAGCTGAAGCAATGGCCAATGCAGGCACGATCCAGGGAGTGGTGGAAACAAAGCGAACGCAACAAGGATTGGCCTGGCGCCTGACTGATAACGCGCTGCATTGGGGGCAACTCCTGCACCGTTGCGTCGAGCCGATCCTCGATCCGGTTGAGTTCACGATCGTCGCGATACAGCAGTCCGAAAAATAGGAGCGCCACGGAAAGCAGGGCAATTTTCTCGAATCTCGCCGAGGGTTCTCCGGCTAGAGCGGCGCACACTAACAAAGCTGAGCCAAGCGCAAGGCGGCTTGTGATAAATCCAAACGGCAGGCCGAACTGTGGAAACAGTATCTGATTGGGTAGGAGGAAAACGGCAGCGGCGTTCAATAGCCAAAGCTGGAACGGAACCGCCAATAAAGCGCGCACTGCACCGTGCCGCAAGATCCGACGGAGTTGCAGCGCCCAGATAAAAAGCACGCAGCCAAACGGAACTCCATATTTAGGCCCGAAGACGATCAGCTGATTTGCGCCTGTGGCGAAAAATAGTTGCTGGGCTGACCAACCGCACCTGTATCGATGCACCAGGATATCGCGAAGAATGAAGAGTGCAGCGATGCCGACACCCAACAACAGAACGCGTCTTTTCGCTCCAGCTCGGTTTCCAAGGACGCTATAAGCAGCGAGGCCCACTGCCCACATGACAGGAAAAGGATGTGCAAGCCAACCCAAAACCAGCAGCGGTGATGCCACGGCGCGGACTTGCCAGCCTTGATTCCACAGCATTGCGAGACACCACAGACAAAGGCCCATCGATAAATAAAAATTGAAAAACCCGATATTAAAAATAAAGCCGTAAGAAAGCATCGCCACGCACGGTGCGGCGAACCACCAGTTTCGGCCGCCTACCTGGAAGATCAACAGCAGTGCGCCCCAGGCAAAAATCAGCACCGAAGCCGACACGGCAATCCGCTGCGCGAGCCCTGGACCAACGCGCACGAACAGCCACTCCAGCATGACGTCGAAAAGAATGTTGTTCGATTGCGAGGAAATCCATAAACCCGGCAGGCCGCCCTGATGAATCTGTGACGCCAGCCACGCGTCGTAGATATGGCTGCCGAGATCCGCTGACTGAATCCGGGATTGCCAGAAACAAGGGATGAGCAGAAATGCTGAGAACAACGGGATCGCAACCCACGCCGGAAATGCGGACGAAAATATAGCTCTGCCACTGGGCGATTCCGCCGGCTGCAAACGATCGCCTTCGTCGACAGGTAGCGTTGTTCCCAGCTTCAGGCTCCTGTGCATCCTGCGGACATTGAATTCGACATTCTATCGCGGCACGGCTGCGCGGTCCTCTGCCTTCGGCAGCAGTCCATCAACCACCTGAATCATTTCATCGTCCACGATGCGGTTGCGCGAGATCGCCTCAGCCAGCGGGATGGAGACGATTTTATTCGCCCGCAACGCGGCCATGCATCCGAACTCGCCACGGTGCACCATGTCGATCGCGCCCAGGCCGTAACGCGTCGCCAAAACGCGGTCGAAGGCACTGGGCGACCCTCCCCGCTGAATATGGCCTAGCACTACGGCGCGAGTCTCATATCCGGTGCGCTTTTCGATTTCGCGCGCGAGAATGTTCGCGATTCCGCCCAGCTTGACGTGGCCGAATTCGTCTTTGCCCATGTCCTGCAGAACGGGAGCTCCGTGACCCGGTTCAGAGGAAGAGAACTTCGCTCCTTCAGCGACGACCACAATTGAGAAATAACGCCCGCGCTCGTGCCGTTGCCGGATGGAGTCGGCGACTCTATCGACATCGAAAGGCCTCTCCGGAATCAGAATCACGTCTGCGCCGCCGGCAATGCCGCTGTAAAGTGCGATCCAGCCGGCGTCGCGTCCCATGACCTCCACCACCATCACGCGATTGTGCGCTTCCGCCGTCGTATGAACGCGATCCAGAGCTTCGCAGACAATGTTGCAGGCGGTGTCAAAACCAAACGTATAATCCGTTCCGCCAAGATCGTTGTCAATGGTCTTGGGAACACCCACCACCTTCGCGCCGCGCTCGTGGAGCTTTTGCGCCACCGAGAGCGTGTCGTCGCCCCCAATTGCGATTAGCGCGTCGAGGTTGTTCTTTTCAAGCGTTGCCAGGCAGCGGTCGATGCCGTCGGCGCGTTTGGAGGGATTGGTGCGCGAGGTGCGCAGAATCGTGCCGCCACGCGGCAAAATACCTCCCACGGCATCGAGGTCGAGTGCTGTCGTGATGTTTTCGATCACGCCGCGCCAGCCTTCGAGAAAGCCAACGAACTCATCCTCGTAGGTGAAAACTCCCTTCCGCACCACAGCGCGAATGACGGCATTCAACCCCGGACAATCGCCCCCGCCGGTCAACACCCCAATCTTCATTCTCGTCCCCGCTCCCTGTGTGCGCTTCTCTGAAAAGTGCTCCTACTTGCGCTTAATGGTATTCGCTGGCACTAGCACGAAACCATGGGCGTGTCCAGAAATCTTAGATTATCACCAAATATACGCACCAAAAGCTCAAAACGCGCGAGCGCGCTGGGCAAGGACGTTGGGCGCACCATGATTCGCTGCGGGTGGAGGGAGGTTTAGGGGCTGCACGAAAGCACGGCCTATCGCACTTCGGGCTGCACCCGGTTGACGGAGACGATTTCAATCCGGTTGCGGATCGAGTCAACGTAGCACCTGACCGTTACCAGGCCGCCCTCATGCCCCTTCAGAGCCTTGGCATTGCTCACGTCCCACTCGTTTTCGGAGTCGATCGAGAATCGGCGGCCATCGTTGCTGACTCGGCCGGAGATCATGACCGGCTTCGCAGCCGCCCGTCGAACCACAGCACTCTCGCTCGCAGTTGGTCGAGAATGATCCTGTGCCCAGGCGCCGACCACTGCGAAAAGCAGGAGCGACAGTGTCGTGAGTAAAAATCTTTTCATCGCGGCCCCCAGTGAATGTGAGAAGGTTCGGTGCTACAAAGCTGCACTCACTGGCAAGCATCTTTATGGAATTTTTATCGCCAAGCAAATGCAAAATTTTTATGGAAGCTATTGAAGACTTGCCGGGAGCGATAGCCCTTTGACCGATTTTTGTTGGCCACCCTTATACGCCCTCTAGGATCGACGCCGCATTCCGCGTTAAACTGCACATACATGCGAGTTCTCGGCATCGATTGCGGCGGAGAGTACACGGGATATGGCGTTGTCGAGCTGGGTTCCTGGGGGGGATTGGTTTGCCTGGCTTGCGGAGCGATCAAGCTTTCTCCGCGCGAGCCGCTGGCACGGCGCCTCGCCCAAATCTACGGCCAGCTGAGTGCGCTCATCGATGAGCACCAGCCCGATGAGGTGGCGATTGAAGAGATCTTCTACGCGCTCAATGTGAAGTCGGCGTTAAAGCTGGGGCAGGTGCGTGGCGTGGCCATGCTGGCCGCCGCCGCCGCCGGACTGGACGTCGCGGAATATTCTCCTTTGACCATTAAATCGGCGGTGGTTGGGTATGGACGTGCGGAAAAAGAGCAGGTGCAACTCATGGTGACTCGACTCTTGGGTTTGCCCGAACCCCCTCAGCCGATGGACGCCTCAGACGCGTTAGCCATCGCGATCTGTCATCTGCATACGGCTGGAACGCTCACGCGGCAGAGGGCGGTCCGGTGAGAATCCGGTTTTCAAGCGGAGAATTTCCAGCGCCGCAGAAAGCGTATCGGTTGACGGTCACCTTAGCGGTACTTATCTGGGCGGCGCTTCCCGCAATTCCCATTTCTCAAGCGCAGGCCAGCAAAAATACAGCGTCCTCCGCCACCATTACCTTCACCCTCGATTTTCCCCATTCCGATCCGGAACATTATTCCATCAGGGTTGAGGTGAGCGGTCAGGCGCGCTATGAATGCGCGCCTGAGGGAGAAGCCTACACAGCTGAATTCGATGTCTCGCCGGGGAATCGCATCAAGATTTTTGACTTGGCAAAGCAGGCACGTTACTTCGCCGGAAACGTCGATTCTGGCAACCGCAAGCTGGCATTTACTGGAACTAAAATCCTCAGCTATCACGACGGCGAGCGCGACTATACGGCCCGTTATGATTATTCGAAACTGCCTTCGGTGCAACAGCTGACGGCGCTCTTCCAGAGCATGGCGGCGACACTGGAGTTCGGCCGTCATGTTATCTACTACCACCGCTATCAGAAGCTGGCTCTGTATGATGAGTTGAAACAGATGGACGACCAGGCGCGGGCCAATCAGCTGAGCGAAATACAGGCCGTGGTCCCCATTCTCGAAGAGATCGTTGACGACAGCTCCGTAATCAATGTGGTTCGCGCTCGGGCGAGGGATCTGATCCAGATGGGAAATGGGCCCGCTACTACGGCCGGACGCGACCAACGCTAAGGACATTTTGCCCCCCCCGGTCCCGCATTACGGCAGCGCTAGGTCTTCCCATCCGGTCGGGACAAAAAATTTTGACAACTCCACACCCAATCGGTGTTCTAATAGGCGTAATAAGTGTTCCGCCCAGGGGGATTCCATGCCCAAGGCTCGGCCTTACGCAGTTACATTCGCAACTCTCGCTTTTCTCCTTCATGCCGTGCCAGCTTTAGCCGATTCTCAGGTGCGAATTGTTCGTCTCAGCGACGTGCAAGGTACGGTGCAAATCGACAAGAATTCCGGCCTCGGTTTTGAGCGGGCATTCGACAATCTGCCGATCGTGCAAGGAACGCAGCTGCGCACGCTCGAGAACGGCCGAGCGGAAGTTGAATTTGAGGACGGCAGCACCCTGCGCATCACTCCCGATACCACGGTCGTCTTCAACGCACTCTCACTTAGTGATGGCGGAAGTCGATTGTCTTCAGTCAATCTTGTGCGAGGCAAAGCCTACGTGACCTGGCTGGGAAAAAGCGGCGATGAATTCACGCTGACTTTTTCCGGCGAGAAGGTCGATCTGCACGAAGCGGCGCATTTCCGCGTCTCCAATTCCTCCGGCCTGGCTGAGCTGGCCAGCTTCAAAAATGCCGTAGACGTCACCGGGCCGTCAGGCACAGTGAAAGTCGAAAGAAACAAGGAGGTCGCGTTCGATCTGAGTGACAACCGTAAGGCGACCGTGGCGAAAGCTTTCAAGAGTGATCCATACGACCGGTGGGACGAGCAGGCCGATGATTATCACCAGCAATACTCGAAGAATAATTCCACTCCCTACGGATACGGTGCGAGCGACTTGGGGTACTACGGCGCGTACAGCAGCGTTCCGGGCTATGGCCTGCTGTGGCAGCCTTATTTCGCTGGAGCGGGTTGGGATCCCTTCTTGGATGGGGCGTGGTCGTGGTATCCCGGCATGGGATTTCTATGGGCGTCGGCGTATCCCTGGGGCTGGATGCCCTACTACTACGGAAACTGGATCTACGCGCCCGGCTACGGCTGGGGATGGCAGCCCGGCGGCTGGAATACCTGGAGTGGCGGCATCCATTACGTGGGAGCCGCGGCTGCTAGTTTTCACGCTCCGCTGCCGCCGTCGGGAGGCGTGAATTCGGCAATCGTCGGCCGTGCCGGCACATCGGCAGAAAATACCTCTGAGACGAAGTTGGTAGTGGATGCCAGATCTGCGGGATTGGGAATCCCTCGCGGGTCGTACGAGGATCTGCGGCATTTCAACAAAGAAGTCGCCAAGACCGGTTCAGTTGAACTGAGGAGTGCGCCGCAGTTCGCCGCCAGTTCACGCACGGGTGCGTTCGGTTTCAGTCCGCTGCCCTCCGGAGCGATGGGCCAGGCAGGTCACGCAGCATCGGCTGGTGCGGGACACAGCGCAGGCGGAATGGCCGACCACCGCTAAAATTCCTTGAATTGCCCACGCGTTGCGTGCCAAATTCTCGATCTTTACCTTTGTGATCTCCCTGCGGACTTCGCGGTGAAAAGCTCCTCGGTCTCTAAAATGAGAACGCTACCGATTTATTCGTGCGTTCCGGGCGACTGCGCGAGTGCGTGTGATTTACGAGCGTTGGAGCGTAGTTCGGTGTCACTGTAGGATAATTCCGGCGTAACCTACGACTAGGTCGCGGTCGCCCGAAACATCTCCCGACGTCGCATACTTGACAAGTCCGGCGGAGGTAGCGCCGAGCTTTTTTGCCGCGGTCAGCATTGCGACTGCCGGCCCGAATCCGCACATGCTGATGTGCTGCTCCGTAACCGCGTCGTACAAGCCGCGAGCGTCGAGGCGAAGCATCGGCTCAATCGCGCCTCGGTCCTTCACCCGCGTGACCGCGTCGGACTCGTAATGATTCATGTCGCTCGATGCCACAAGCAGGACCGGATCGCTATGCCCGGCAATCACATCGCCGATGGCCTCGCCTACCTGTTCCAATATCTCGAACTTTCCCGTTCCCAACGCGATGGGAACGAACTTCAAATCCGGTTGTCGGATTTGCAGAAATGGTAGTTCAACTTCGGCGGCGTGTTCGTTGCGATGCGCGGCCGTGTCTTCAGCCAACAATGGCAATCGTTGCTTAAGTGCGCGGGCGAGCCGGCGGTCAATCGCAACCTCGCCCAGCGGCGTCTCCCATGCGCCTTCGCTATTAATCGCCAGCGGACGTCCCATGCCTGTGTGATTGGGGCACATCACCAGGCACAGCTCAGGAACTTCCAACTCGGCGAAGACCGCTCCCGCGACATGCCCGGAATACATATAGCCCGCATGGGGCACGAGGCAGCCGATTGCTCGACGGGATTGGGCGGGCTCAGCTTGCGAGAGAAAGCTGCGAACTTCCTCGCGCAAAACATCAGGATCGCCGGGATAGAACCGCCCCGCAACCGCGGGACGGCGAATGGTGTTCGCGGCCATGGCAATTTCCTCCGCGAGAAACCGTCAAAGTTAACGGCTCCGGAGTCTATTATGAGCCGTTGCCGTAGCTTCGCAGAGCGCAAAACAACGCAGCGCTTTCTTCCAGGCTCAAAGTTTCAGCTCGAGCCACGGGTTTTATTTTCGTCTCGGCCAGCGCCGCGCGCAAATCTGGCTCCGGATAGCTTGACTTCAAATTGTTCCACAATGTCTTGCGCTTGTGCCCGAAAGAGAGTTTAAGAAAGTCGATGAAGGCCGTTTTTAGCGTGCCATTTCCATCAAGTCCAAGCTCGCGCTGGCGCGGGGCAACGGTTAGTCGCAGCACGGTCGAGTGTACCTTGGGCGGCGGCGCAAACGCTCCCGGAGGCAGCGTAATCAGCTTTTCCACGCGCGCATAAAGCTGGGCGGTCGCCGAAAGCAGGCCGTAGTCGCTGCTTCCCGGCCTGGCAGCGACGCGATCTCCGACTTCCCGCTGCACCATGATGACGATTGTCTCAAAATACTTCGCATACTCGAAAAGCCGCAAAAGGATGTCCGAAGTAATGTGGTAAGGCAGGTTGCCGATAGCTTTGGCGGGCGTGGGCTTAAATTCGATTCCCGGCCGGCCGAGACCCGGTTTGGGACCGAAAAGAGAATCGAAGTCGACCGAAAGGACATCAGCTTCAATGATTTCGACGTTCGAAAACATGCCAAATCGCAGCCGGAGCTGTGCGGCCAGCACCCGGTCCAATTCGACAGCTATGAGCCGGCGCGCCTGTTTCGCCAGCAGGGAAGTGAGCATGCCGCGCCCCGGTCCGATTTCAAGCACGGTATTTTGCGTCGTGTAGCCGAGAGCTTCGACAATCTGCAGGGCATAGCTCTCGCTCGCTAGAAAATGCTGGCCCAACTTCGGTTTCAATTGCGGCCGGCGTGTGGAAGCCACTTTCGGCACGTTGACCCTCTTTTCCTCGGGCATTAGACTGGCCAGTTAGCCCGCGTGTAACTGGCGCGGGAGTTTTGGGTCCCGCAATACATATTCCATCATATCGTGCGCCCGCGGAGGATGCGGGTCTTGCCGGGAGGATTCATTCATGCACATCGCTTTTGTCGCTTCCGAAGGGGTTCCATTTTCCAAAACCGGTGGATTGGCTGACGTGGTCGGCGCCCTGCCTCGCGCCTTGGCCACGCTCGGCCACCAGGTAAGCGTGTATTTGCCGCGCTACAAACAGACCAAACTGGCCGATCTGGTAACCGTGGTGCGCAGCATCACAATTCCTTTCGACGATAAATACCGCTTCGCCTCTGTCGTGACTGCTGGAAATCAATCTGGAATTAAGTTCTATTTCATCGAATATCCCCAATACTTCGATCGCGACGCTCTTTATGGAACCGCCTCCGGAGATTACCCCGACAATGCCGAGCGCTTCGCGCTTTTCTCTCGCGCCGTATTAGAAGCGGCAAAGATTCTCGGGGTGCCCAATGTCTTCCATTGCCATGATTGGCAGTCGGCCCTGCTGCCGGTACTGTTGCGTACGGTTTACGCGGAGGATCCCGCGTTTCGCGATGTCGGCACCGTGTTCACGATTCACAACATGGGCTATCAGGGGCTATTTCCGCCTGAAGTTTTACCCTTGCTGATGCTCCCGTGGGATTTGTTCACCATGTCGAAGATGGAATTTTTTGGCCAGGTGAACTTGCTGAAAGGAGCAATCACCTACTCCGATTACGTCACGACGGTCAGCAAAAAATACAGCCAGGAAATTCAAACGGCGGAATACGGATTCGGGCTCGAGGGCGTGCTGCGTGATCGGGCCGGCACAGTTACCGGAATTCTGAACGGAGTCGATTACGACGAGTGGAGCCCACAGACCGACAAGTTCACCACGTGCAGATATTCTCCGCAGGACTTTGCGGGCAAGGCGAATTGCAAAAAAGACTTGCTGGCGGGGTTCGGCGTTTCCAACGCCGATGCCCGTCTGCCGGTGATCGGCATCGTCTCGCGCTTCGCGGCGCAGAAGGGGTTCGATTTGATCGCCCAGATCATGGATCGCCTCGCGCACGAAGAGATGATCGTGGTGGCACTCGGCGCGGGCGACAAAGCATATGAGGAGATGTTCCTTCGACTCAACAAACAGTTCCCCAACAAGATCGCGGTCAAAGTCGCTTACGACAACGCCATCGCGCACAAGATCGAGGCCGGCTCCGATATGTTTCTGATGCCGTCGAAATACGAGCCCTGCGGGCTCAACCAGATTTATAGCCTCAAATACGGCACAGTGCCGATCGTGCGCGCCACCGGCGGGCTCGATGACACCATTGAACCGTGGGACCCGCGCACCGGCAAAGGCACCGGCTTCAAGTTCTCGGATTACAACGGCGAAGCGCTCCTGCTCACCATCAAGCAGGCTCTGCACGCGTTTCGTGATCAGACGTCCTGGCAGGTTCTCATGCGCAACGGCATGAACAAAGATTTCTCGTGGAACGCCTCGGCGCGCGAGTACGGGAAGATTTACGAACGAGTGAAGCAGGCGCGAAACCTAACACCGGCGGCTGCAGAAAAAGTGCTGGTGTAGGGGTTGCTTCGGTACCGCACTCGAGAGTTTGCCTGGCGGTTGAACGATTCCATCGTTCAACCGCGCTCTCAACCCCGGCGCCATTAAAACGGCTTCGCTCAGAAGCTCACCACGCACCTCATCTTCATGGAAAGGATCGAGGGAATGAAGAAAACGTTGTTTTTGTTTATGTTGCCTCTTTCTTGGGTTTTGCTTCCAGTTATGAAACAACCGCCGAGTGTCATGGCGGCCTCCGCCGCTCCCCAGTTGCAAACGCCACAGGAGGGGAAAGGATGCTCTGTTCCCCGGGAATGGGGTCGATTAGCCGGCGTCTCTGATCGCGCGATTGCCTTCGAGGATTCCGATGGTACCATCCGCGTCCTCGATGTCGGTCCCTGCATGAGGGGCGAGGCGCAACTCATCGTAAAAATAAAGCGGCAATAGGATCGGAGGTTTTGGTGGCGTTTTCAGAATCCCTGGCATCATCGGCCGGCAGTTACGGTGGAGGATTGCCTACCGGGTGAATTCCACCTTCAGCACGTCGGCTCGGGCGGCCAGTTCCTGAATTGCCGGCGGAGCGAGCGCGTCCTGGTGTTTGCCTTTCCAGCGCAGTTTCCACCTAAAGACCTT
>JASHRB010000363.1 GCA_030037575.1 Candidatus Sulfotelmatobacter sp.
CGCCACAGAGACCAGACACGTGGCGGCACCATAGCGACTCGCCGACGTGTTATATTAGTGCAGTCATGTTCGCTATCCACGTCGAACACGAGTGTGAACCGGGCAGGGCCGACGTCGGTTTCCTGCGGCGACTGCCTCTGGCGCTCTGAACCAGCGATCGAGAGTTCTTCCTTACTCCTGTAAAATCAAAATTTCAGCTGTCCGCCGGTTTATACACATGCAACAAGACTCGAAAACAGAGCCCACAACCAACGGTTCTGAACGTGAACGCAGCTACGACGCGCGCTACGATGCCCGGCGCGTAGAGGCTAAATGGTTTGAACGCTGGCAGAACGATGCGCAGCTTTACGCCGCCGAACGCGACTCGACAAAGAGAAAATATTACGTGCTTGAAATGTTGCCCTATCCTTCGGGCGCATTGCACATGGGGCACGTGCGCAATTATTCGATTGGCGACGCGCTCGCCCGCTATATGTGGATGAGCGGTGGTAACGTGCTTCATCCCATGGGCTGGGATTCGTTTGGTTTGCCCGCGGAAAATGCCGCCATTCAAAACAACACTCCGCCACGCGAGTGGACGCTGGGCAACATCGCCAGGATGAAGGCGCAAATGAAGCGCCTCGGTTTCGCCTACGACTGGTCGCGCGAGGTCACCACTTGCTTTCCCGAGTACTATCGCTGGAATCAATGGTTCTTTCTGAAGCTCTACCAGAAGGGATTGGCGTATCGAAAAAACAGCAAGGTGAATTGGTGCCCGAAGTGCGCGACCGTCCTGGCCAACGAGCAGGTGCTTGCAAATGGCTGTTGCTGGCGGCACGAAGATACCGTGGTCGAGCAGCGCGAGCTTGAACAGTGGTTCTTACGGATCACCAAGTATGCCGATGAATTGTTGCGTGATCTGGCGAAGCTTGAAGGCTGGCCGGAAAAAGTGCGCACGATGCAGCGCAACTGGATTGGGCGCAGCGAAGGCACATTGATCGATTTCAAGCTCGATTACGCGGAAAACCACAAGGCTTGCGGCCCAGCGGGCTCCACCATCAGCGTCTTCACCACACGCGTCGATACGATTTATGGAGCAACGTCGGTGCAGCTTGCGCCGGAGCATCCCCTGGTTTATGATCTCGCCGCCGCGAACGCGGACTTGCGAACTAAAGTCGATGGACTCGTTGCCGAGCAGGGAAGGGCCAAGGAATCTGGCGACATCGGCGAGATCGAAAAGCACGGCGTGTTTACGGGCCGCTACGCCATCAATCCGTTCAATCACGAAAAACTTCCCATCTGGGTGGCAAACTACATTGTGATGGATTATGGCACGGGGGCGATTATGAGCGTGCCCGCGCATGATGAACGCGACTACGAATTCGCCAAGAAATACAACCTCGAAATTCGTCTTGTCGTTCTGCCGATCGCCGACGATCCGGAAGAGACCATCACCGAACCGCCGCTTCCGTTTACCTCGCATGATCGAGGCATGTTGATCAACTCCGGCCCGTATAGCGGCATGGAATGCGCCGCGGCAATCAAAACAATGTCGAGATTTGCCGAGCAAAATAACTTCGGCAAAGCGACGGTCACGTACCGGTTGAAAGACTGGGGAATTTCGCGGCAGCGCTATTGGGGCACGCCCATCCCGGTGCTTTATTGCGAGAAAGATGGAACCGTTCCGGTGCCAGAAACAGACTTGCCGGTGTTCTTGCCCGAGAACGTCGAGATTTCACTGGCCGGAGGATCGCCGCTCGCGTGCGTGCCTGAATTTGTCAATGCAACTTGCCCGAAATGCGGAGGTCGGGCGCGCCGGGAGACCGACACGATGGATACCTTTGTGGATTCGTCCTGGTATTTCTATCGCTACACCGATGCGCACAATGACCGCGCGCCGTTCGATTCGAGAATCACCCAGTATTGGTTTCCGATCGATCAATACATCGGCGGAGTCGAACACGCGATTTTGCATTTGATTTACTCGCGCTTCTGGACGAAGTTCATGCGCGATCTCGGACTTATCGCTAACGATGAACCGGTCGAGAGGCTGTTCACGCAGGGGATGGTGATTAAAGATGGGGCGAAGATGTCGAAGAGTCTCGGCAATATTGTGAGCCCGGACGAAATGGTTGCACGCTACGGCGCCGACGCCGCGCGGCTTTACAGCTTGTTTGCGGCACCTCCGGATCGGGATTTGGATTGGCAGGATTCAGGGATTGAAGGGATTCAGAGGTTTTTGGGGCGGGTGTATCGGTTCGTAGTGAGGAACACCCGCCACGATCGTTCTGTAGATGACAAAAAGGTCGATCGGATGGTTTACGAATTCGACAAGTACAATTTGTCGGACGACGCGCGTGCGGTTCAACGGAAGTTGCACCAGACGATCAAGCGTGTTACCGATGACTTCCAGGGACGCTGGCATTTCAACACCTGCGTTTCGGCGATCATGGAATTGGTGAACGCTCTATACGGAGCGGAAGAAGCGATCAGAAAAGATCCTCAAGGCGGGCTGTTTCTCGCTTACGTACAACGCAACTTGATCCTCCTGCTTGCCCCCTTCGCGCCTTACCTTGCGCATGAACTGTGGGAGATGACGGGTGAAACGAGTAGCCTGCTTAAGGCGGCATGGCCCAAATACGACCCAGCGCTTACAAAAGAAGACGAGCTTGAAATCCCAGTGCAGATCAACGGCAAGTTGCGCAGCCGCGTTATTGTGCCGGCAGAGAGCACGGAGGAATTTATCGTCACGCAGGCGCTTGCCGACCAGAAGGTGCATTCGGCGATTACCGGCAAGCGGGCGATAAAGACAATTTATGTGCCGGGCAAGCTTTTGAATATAGTTGCGAAGTAGCGCGCACCCATGCCCAAGAAAAAAGGCCCGCACAGGCAGGCCCTCTCCCGCCGAATCTGGATTTGGAGTATCTTATTCCCCGTTTATCACGAGCGCATCCGTTCGATTGCTGAAGTCGATCTCGTCGATTGTCTTCTGGTTCTCGGCAGCCGGCTTCAAGGTCACCGAGTTGTAAGGGGCCGGGTGCCGTAGATCTTTGATTTCGCCGTCTGCCGTGGCGACAGTTTTGCCATGTTGCAGGATGGCTACCTTCAAAGCGTTCGAAGGTCCCCTCCACTCGGCTTTGTAATCTCCAGGAGGTAATTGGGTCGTGCCCAATTGCACGGTGTCGCTGAGGGTGAATTTTCCCGAATGAGTATCGGCTGCCAACGCGGTCCCTGGGAGCGCCAGAGCCATGATTGCCAGTAGACTGAAATGCTGCACGTACTTCATGATTTAACCTCTCCTTAAAGTAAATGACTGTTGCGGATGATGCATCGAGTCTGGGCGAAAAATCGGCGCCCTTTATCAAAGGATGCTCGCCCGCTACCCGCGGTTGCAAATATCGTGTCAGGAAATAGGTGGGTTCCCCTAGAAGCGATGCGAGAGATGTTGTGATCTTCGGCCGCACCTGCGATATCCTAAGCGCGGGCCAAAGCAATGCCTGAAATTTCCCCTACCATCGAAGGTTTTCGTGCAGCGTTCCGACGGCCGTCACTTACATTCGCGGAGATTGCCTGGCGATGGAGCACGGGCGCTGCTGCGGCCGCTTTAGTAACTCTGGTGGTATTCGAATACTTCGACAGCCTGCAGGTCACCGACATTGACGCGAGTCTGATTGCGACTCGACAACCGTTGCTGGCATTACAGGTTCTGCTGCACATCTTTCGCGGCGATGCCAGTCGAGTTTTGGCCGCCAGTTTGGTCATTGGCGTCGCTGTGTCGCTGGCATGGATTGTCGTAGGTTCGGTTGGTCGGGCCGCAACCGTCCGTGCGTTGCTCGACTACTTTCGGAGCAGGGCGCGCTTCAGTTCCTCTGAACGCCAAAATCAGGCTGCGGCTTTGAGACCGCTCCTCGCCATAAATTTTTGGCGGCTGGTGGCGGCGCTGGCGGCGCTGCTTGGTTTCGGGGGAGTCGGGATTCTCTTCAGCTCGATGCCTCACCAGCTGAACGCGCACCTCGCGCTCGCGTATTCAGTTCTTGCGCTGCTCCCACCATTGATTTGCATTGTCTGGGCGCAGCTGAATTGGATTCTTTCTCTCGCTTGCATATTTGCCGTGCGAGATGGCGAAGACGCGCTTGGCGCGATTTCCGCGACGGTAACTTTTCTAGGAGAGCGGGCTGGCTCCATTCTCTCCGTCGGCACATGGAACCTGATTGCGCACGTTGCGGCCGTCGGAGGCGGGGCCACTCTAGTCTCGATGCTCCTGGCGTTTATTGCCGTCGTTCCAGCCAGAGCGATGATCGCCGCGGTTTTGCTGGTAATGCTCGGATATTTGGCGTTTGTTGATTGGCTTTATATCGCGAGGCAGGCTGGATACATCTGCATCGCGGAGACGCCGAGCGCCTTCACTTCGCCATCGCTTGCGGAACATCCAACTGCGCCACACGTTATCGATCTCCGGACGGGGATTTCAATGCAGAAGACGATTGATGCCAGCGAACCGACTCGCACCGATTTGCTGAATCTGGTCCCGGAAGCCTAGTCATCATGGAGTGAACCGGTTCCGATGCGCGACGCGTGGGTTACATTGAGGTTGGTGTAACAACAACGCAGAGCCACAAGCGGAAAGGAACCGGTCCAATGAAGAAGGTACGATTGGGGGGTTTGGATGTCCATGCGGAGACGATTGCAGTGGCGGTAGCGGAAGCAGATGGGGAGGTCCGTTGGTTGGGGGTCATCCCGAATCGAGAAGAATCGGTGCGCAAACTGGTGAGGAAACTGGGGCCGGGCGAGCAACTGCAGGCGTGCTATGAGGCGGGGCCAACGGGATACGTTCGGTACTGGCAACTGACGGCCTTGGGGTGAAGTGGGAGGTGGTGGCTCCGAGTCTGGTTCCGGTCAAAGCCGGGGATCGAGTGAAGACGGATCGACGCGACGCCACGAAGCTGGCGCGGAGCTATCGCGCCGGGGATCTAACTGCAGTCTGGGTACCGGGAGAGGAACACGAGGCACTACGGGACCTGGTTCGAGCCCGGGAGGCGGCCAAGCAAGATCAGCTGCGGGCGCGGCATGGGCTGAGCAAATTCCTGTTACGCCACGGCCGCCGAGTGCCTGCGGGGATCAAGGCGTGGACGCAGAAATATCAGAACTGGGTCAAAGAGCAAGTGCACTTTGAGCAGCCGGCGCAGGAATACACGCTGCTGGATTACCTGCACGCGGTTGAACATACGACCGAGCGCATCCGGCGGCTGGAACAGGCCATTGAAGAGGCGGTGAAACTGGCTCCGCCACGAACGCAGCAAGTGGTGCAGGGACTACAAGCGCTCCGCGGAATCGCCCAGATCTCGGCGGTCACGATCGTGGCAGAGTTAGGAGAGATCTCGCGATTCGAGCGGCCCCGTCAATTGATGGGCTACAGCGGTGCGGTTCCCAGCGAGCACTCCAGTGGAAAGCGAGTCCACCGCGGGCAAATTACCAAGACCGGCAACGCTCACTTGCGGCGGATCGCGATCGAGGCGGCCTGGGCCTACCGCAACCGGCCCCCGATCGGGCCCGCCCTACGCAAACGGCAAGAGGGTCTGAGCGAAGAAGTAAAAGAAATCGCTTGGAAGGCACAACATCGACTGCATCAGCGCTACCGCAACTTACTAGCAGCCGGCAAAGAAAAGCAGAAAGTTATCACCGCAGTCGGGCGAGAGCGGCTGGGCTTTATCTGGGCCATTGGAGTTCAGGTAGAACGAAACAACCAACGCGTCGCATAAACCAAAACAAAAAAAACATTTCCAAGAAGAAAAAAAAGAACAGAAACCATGGAAGGTAGAGCAGGTAGCGGTCGAGCAGCACACGGCAAGGAGGATCCTCATAGAGTCCTATGCGGCAAGCCTTGCGGCCGAACCCGCGCTACTAGTGTCGATTCCTAAATAACATTGCAATACAACCGGTTGTGGTGTAAGCTTGCCGGCATCC
>JASHRB010000364.1 GCA_030037575.1 Candidatus Sulfotelmatobacter sp.
TGTCGGTGAGGGGACGGGCGGGCCGCTGTTTTTTACCCAGTATTCCTACATGGGTTTCGATCCGCGCGGCATCCACGATCGCTACGCGGATTACTTTGAAAACAATCGCGACATAGCGTTGATCAATCTCGCCTACTGCGAAGCCAACCCCGGCCACTTTGAAGGCTACGGCGCCGACGATTGGGGATTGACGGCCAGCGACGATCAGCTGGGATATCTGGCCCACTCCCCGGACCTTTCGAGCGACAACGGCACCATCACCCCAACCGGAGCACTGTCCTCGTTTCCCTACACGCCCAAAGCTTCGATGGATGCGCTTAAGTTTTTCTATCGCGAATTGGGCGACCGGTTATGGGGAGTTTACGGTCCGCACGACGCTTTCAACCTCACACATAATTGGTTTTCTCCGGTTTACATGGGGCTTGATCAGGCGCCGATCGTAGTGATGATTGAGAACTATCGCACCGGCCTGATCTGGAGAATGTTTATGTCAAATCCGGAGATTCACCCGATGTTGAACAAAGTCGGTTTTCAACGTGACGACACGGAAAAGGCTTCTGCGACGGAACACTGATGGTTAAACCTTGTTCCCTGCCATCGTCGGTTGGCGAGCCAGGCACATGGACGGCCACTGCCCATATTTTGCCGCTCCTTCCCCTCTTCCCGCGGACCACCTTTGCGCATGAACCCACATCTAACCGGGAAGCGGCAGGTCACGAGTGGAGGAGAAGCGTCTATGAAGGTCTTTCTTGGGTGCGCTTTCGCGGCCATCGCTGTTATTCCCTGGTGCGCTGCGCAAAACGGTGGCAGGACGAGCTCAGCCGTGTCGCCGGGGCAGAATTCAGCGCTCCATCAGCCTGGTTCATCGAACACGGGGCAGCCGGCAAATGCCATGCGGATCGCTCCGGGCAGCGTGATTCCAGTACGGCTGGCGAAGACCATCGATGCGAAGAAAGCGAAGCCCGGGGAAGAAGTCGACGCTGAAGTCACCGAAGACCTGAAATCCGGAAATGGCGAGGTAATCGTTCCCAAGAACACCAAGATCATCGGGAAGGTCACCGAAGCGCAGCCTCGTTCAAAAGCGCAAAAAGAATCGCAGATCGCTATTGCTTTCGACCACGCTGTTGCGAAGGATGGGAGCAATGTTGTCCTGCCCATGTCCATCCAGGCGATCATCGCGCCGTCATATTTGAGTGGCGGCAACAGTGCGAGCGAAGCCAGCTCCGCACCTTCAGCCCCAACTCCGACCTCCGGAGGGATGGCGCCCAGCGGACGCGCCTCACAACCAATGGGCCCGCCTCAAAGCGAGAACCCCTCGGCGGCCGCAGGAGAAGAACCGAGTACGCGCGCGGCGAATCCCAATTCGCACCCTGCCATCAACGGAAACACGCAAGGAATTTTGGGCCTGCAAAACCTGACCTTGTCAGGCGCTGCCGTCCGTGGGCAAGGTTCGGTGGTGAGCTCAGAGAAGAACAATGTGAAGCTGGAAGGCGGAACCTTGATGCTGCTGCGCGTGAGTCAGTAGCATTCGCCTGCGCCCCGGGCATGGGAATTCCTACGCGGCCTTGCGCGGCACCTTGGCGCCTTTCTTGCGGGCTTCGGAAAGACCGATGGCAATCGCTTGCTTTCGGCTCCTCACTTTTCCGCCCCTGCCGCCTTTGCCGGATTCGAGTGTTCCCTGGTTTCGCCTGCGCATGGCGCTCTCTACCGACTTGCCTGCCGCTTTCCCATACTTTCGCCCACCCGATTTCCTGCCGGAACGTTTCCTCGCCGCCATGGTTTTCTCCTGGCTATTTAGTCGAGGGAATTGCGCGCAAGGGTTGTCGCATATATCCTTTGCTGCGCGGCGAGGTCCCGCGGGGCGGCAACGTCATTCGCCATGGGGCATCAAATACTTTCGTCCGGGAAAGCTGTAACCTGGAATTGCAGATTGGAGGTTCTACTATGAAGGCCGTGACAGGAGTATTTCGTTCGGAATCCGACGCGCAGCATGCTCTGTCTGAAATGCGGTCGGCTGGATTTAATCCAGACCGGCTGACTCTACTTACGCCGGGGAGCACAAAATTGGAGCAAAATGCCGCCCCGGTGGAAGCGGCTGAGCAGCCCGGTATGGGCACGGCGATGGGAGCGGTGCTGGGAACGGCCGCCGGCATGTCAGGCGGTCCCTTGGTGGTGGCCGCTCTGATTCCCGGGGTAGGTCCGATCACCGCGATTGGCTTGCTTGGTGGCGCGCTTCTCGCCGCCGCCGGCGCAAGTGCCGGCGCGGTCCTGGGAGGGAAATTGGAAAACGCTATGGCCGAGGGCCTGCCGGAAGACGAACTGTTTGTCTATGAAGACGCGCTGCGCAAGGGCCGCAGCCTATTGATTGCCATGGCGGAGGATGAATCCGCGGCTTGGCCGATTCGGGAATTGCTAAAAGCGGAGGGAGCGGAAACGGTCGACGCGGCTCGCGACCAATGGTGGATCGGTTTGCGCGATGCCGAACAGGAGCACTATTCTCGATTCAGCAGGAACGTGAGCGAAAATGAGAAGTTTTACCGTTTGGGCTTCGAGGCTGCGCTCCACGCCCGAACCCGCTGCAAGGAATATGATCAGGTCTTATCCGAGATGACGGCCAAAATTGAAGAACTGCAACGCCAATATCCGGGTGCCGGAGCAGCCGAACCGTTTCGCAGAGGCTATGAGCGTGGCCGGGATTATTATCAGCGGTTGTGCGATGAATCCAAGGCTGCATAAGTGCGCTTGCTTTTTGTAAAATCGTGAAAATCGCCTGAGCAATCCCTGTCTTTACCGCTAGCCTCGCACCGGCAAAGGACCAAAGCATGACCCCGAATTCGCAAACCAATGGATTGAGCGTAAGCGGCGCCGCGTTCCTCTGCATCCTATGGGTGACCTGCATTTCATTGCCCAATTTCGGGCAGAGTTCTCAAAAAGCCAGCGTGAACGCAGCCAACGGCACCGTGCATTCCTCTGATAGTCTCATCGCTCGCGGAAAATATATCGTGGAAGGGCTGTCGCGCTGCGGACAGTGTCACACGCCACGCGAAATGAACGGCACAGCGGATCGCAGTCATGAACTTCAAGGGGCTTCTGTCTGGCTGAAATCGGCCGAACCGATGGAGGATTGGCCGCTCCAGGCACCCCGCATCGCAGGCATTCCTCCCGGCACGGACACGGAGATGATCAAACTCCTGACCACCGGAATCGGGCGCGACGGCAAACCCCTTCGCCAGCCGATGCCGCAATTTCGCATGACCGAGTCTGATGCCGAGGCGGTCGTGGCTTATCTGAAGTCGCTGCAATAACCAGCTGACGGGAGCTGAGCGACCGCTGGCCGGTTGCGCTGAGGGCTGTTTTTCCGCTTATGCGTCCGCACCACGACGTCATCGTGATCGGAGCCGGCGCTGCGGGTCTGGCGGCGGCGGCCGAGCTCGCTTCTGCCGGACACCCTGTGACCATACTCGAAGCCCGCGATCGCATCGGGGGACGCATGTTTACCGTGCATGACTCCAAGTGCGACGCCGCTGTCGAACTGGGCGCCGAATTCGTTCATGGCCGCCCTCCCGAAATCTGGAATCTGCTCCAGCGCCACAAGCTCAAAGCCAAAGAGGTGACGGGCGATTGCTGGTGCGTCGAAGAAGGTCGCGTGACCACCTGCGACTTTTTCTCCGATGTAGGCCGGATTCTCCGAAAGCTGAGCGATCGCGGGCCCGATCGGTCGTTTTTGCAATTTCTGGACGATTGCTGCGGAAAGCCAGACCAGCGCCTCGAAGAGGCAAAGAAATGGGCGACCGGCTATGTAAGCGGATTCAACGCCGCCGATCCCGGGCTGGTCGGGGTGCGGTGGTTGTGGAAAGCAATGCGCGCCGAAGAAAAGATCGACGGCGACCGCATGTTTCATGTGCCTGGTGGTTACGCTGCCCTGGTGGATATTCTTCATCGCCAGATCACGGACGGCGGAGTTACCCTGCACAAAAACGCAGTCGTCGAAGCGGTGAGCTGGCGAAAAGGAAATGCCACCATAAATGTGCGTGGCAAAGGCGCTGCCCGGACCTTTACGGCTTCGCGTGTACTCATCACCGTTCCTCTCGGCGTTCTTCAGGCGCGCGCCGCCAGCCAAGGGGCAATTCGCTTTCATCCAGAGCTGCCTGGTTGGAAGCGCCGCGCCATCCGCAATTTAATGATGGGCAAAGTGATCCGCGTGACCCTGCGGTTTGGTGAACGGTTTTGGGAATCGTTGCCCCAGAAGCACGAGAAGAATTCGAGGACCATGGGAAGAATGAGTTTTCTTTTTTCACACGATGACTGGTTCCCAACTTGGTGGACACCGGCTTGTCCACGACTGCCTTTTATTACCGGCTGGGCTCCGTTTCGCTCGGCCGAGAGGCTCTCGGGAAAGAGCAACGCGTTTGTGATCGATCAGAGCCTGAAAGCTTTACACAGGTTGCTGGGAATCAGTCGGCGGGAGCTGGCAGGCAAGTTTGAGCGTGCATATTCTCACGATTGGCAAAACGATCCGTTTTCGCGCGGAGCGTACAGCTACGGAAAAGTCGGAGGGGACGGGGAGGAGCGAGCTCTCGCGAAACCGGTGATGGGTACCTTATTCTTCGCCGGTGAAGCCACAGACCCCAGTGGGCAAAACGGAACGGTACACGCTGCCATCGCCAGCGGCCATCGGGCGGCCCATGAAATCATGAAGGCCAAGCCCACCCCCGGTGGGCCAGGCCAACGGTAAGGCTGGTCGACCCGCGCAATCCCGCCTCCGCCCAGCCTGACGCTTCACTGGATACGCTCTGGGTTCTAAGGCTCCATCTCATGTTTCAACTTATTGCAAGTTTCTTTATCTCGTTTTCCCGCGCGATATTCACGATTCCGTTGGCATCGTCGAAAAGACTTTGCCGCAAAAGAACTAGTAGCCGGGCTTTGACTTTCGCCTTTTCGACCACCTGGGGAGGAACAACGAATGTATCTTGATGCGTGCAACTCAGAGCGCTCCCAGTGAGCGCATTCGCGAAATTGGGTTCTGCCGGCTGCGATGCTTTGCCCACTTGTGCGCCAGCGAGGGCAGAAGAAAGAATGACAAGCAGCAGAAGAACACTCCCTTTCGGCACATCTCTACCTCCCCGGGCCGGGAAACCATCGTGCTTTTTCCGCGGCAGCAAGGAGATGTTTGCTTCTCCCCTTCGGTTTGCCCGCTACATATATTCAGTGTGTGCCATACTGCTGCCGCCGTAGCGGTTGCAAGACGCGCTCCCCCTTTGCTAATAAGCGTTCAACGTGACCTCGTCAAGCCAGACAGCGTAAGGCTGTTGCTTGTAGTTTCCATCCAGCTGAAAGGCGATGTCGACCTCTTCCTGATACCAATTGGCTTGCGCGGTATAGTAGGTGTCGACGTCATATTCCTGCCCGGCCACGCTTAAAGTCAGGTAGTGCACTTGGTTCCCGACACGCTCAAGAGTCCAGACCAGGTGAATCCAGGTTTGTGACGGAAAATGTTTGCAGGGCACCGAAGTCGGCACCCATATCTCGGCTAGCGGATTCCAAATCGTCCACTTACCGGTCTGATCGAAGTCGCATTGGCTTCCCCAGGTCCAACGCGTTCCCGCAAAAGCCTGATTCACGTCAAACTCCAGCGACTGCGGCGCATCTCCATCACTCACGTAGAACCATAGGTCGTAGGTGAAATGACTGACATTATCGCCGCCCCCGAGGGGATACCAGTAAAGCTCATTGGAATACGGATGTGAACCGCTGATCGTAAATTCTGCGGACGACCCGCTGAGCGAGGGAGTCGATTCATCCTGCGTCAGCTGTGAAACGGCGTTTCCCAATCCCGCCGCACAGGTTGATCCTTGCCCGATCGCTGCCGAACACGACAGCCAACCGGGAAGCTTTTGAATATCGCTGACCCCCGGATTCTGTGACACCACGTTTACTTCGGTGGTTGCAGTCGCGATGTAACCGGAAACGTCTTCGCCAACAATTTCGATCGTGTGCTTTCCGTTGGACATGAAAATGTACTGATTGATGTTGGGCGTGAAGGAGTAATAGACAGCCTGGCCATCCACATAAATCCGCATCCAGTAGATCGGATCCGCCGGCAAAGCTTGGGCGATCACACTGGCCGGTGAACTTACGGCGGCACCGTTTCCCGGGCCCGAAATCGTAAGAGGAAAGCCACACAGAGCTGCTGGAGGAGGTTCAATGGCGGGCGGTACTAGGGAAGTGTTGGCGGGAGGTGTTGGCGTAACCGGACAGTTTGCGACATACGCGGGCAGTCCCTGACAGCACTGCCAGGCCATGAGACCGAGCGCGATTACCACCATCGGCAGAACCGCCGAGTTGGTCAGGCTTGATCGCTTAGTCTGAAACCATCGAAGTCCGCTGCTCATTTTGAG
This sequence comes from Candidatus Sulfotelmatobacter sp., assembly GCA_030037575.1. GTDB lineage: Bacteria > Acidobacteriota > Terriglobia > Terriglobales > Acidobacteriaceae > Sulfotelmatobacter. The sequence continues at coordinate 6,399 of JASHRB010000364.1, forward strand.
CTCCCGGCGCTGGCGATATGAAGCCACTGCTGAAAAAGATCGATATCGGGGAGCGGCCCAACCGATGGACCCTTGGAGTTGGAGCGAGTGGCACGTAAAACCGCGGTTGCGTTTGAATCACTCTTCGTCTGGTGCGAGAAACCAGTGGCGCGGGACAGTAAGGAAAATATTTTCACGGTGCGTGAACGAACTGTGATTTCGTTCAAGACCGCTTGTCTTGGTGAGCGTCTCCCCTCAGTACATTGAAAGGGTTTGTTATGCCGGCATCAAAAACTCCCCGTTCGCGTATGGCTAGGCCTAGGTTAGCGATTTTACGCAGATCGCAAATCGGAGATTCACCGTAACTGAAGGAGGAAGATTGCGTAGCATCCAGCCGATTGCGCTGCTTGCACAGGCTGCTCTTGGAATGATTTGAAAGCGGTCAAAGGCGAGCGCGCAAAATTACTTTGCGGTCGAGGCTTGTGCACGCTCGCTTAAGGTTCCTTCCGGATTGCACCGACTGGCCTTCCCCCCCATAGTGGTGGTTCTGTCGGAAATATTTGGTCCAGTCGCCGCCGCTCCCCAGCCTGGCCTTTTGCCTTCCTTCACTCGTCGGCCGGAGGTGGTGATGCGCGTGCCGTGGTCAAGTTCTCGCCGTTGCAGATCAGAGCTGGCGGCGGCGCTGATGGTCTGCTTGTGTTTTTCGGTTCTGGGATGCAGCGCAAGTTCTATGCCCGCCACTACGACTCCGCCCGCATCTCCGTCCACTCCCGCTCAGCCGTCCTATCCATTCACGCCCCAGTACCAATCACCTGGTCGCCGAGCACAAGTTCGCTCCCTGCGCCTCCTGCGCAAGTCCCCCCGCCTGCGGGCTCCGACGATTTTCCACTCACGGTTTCCAGCCCAACCAGCGGCATTACCACAACTTCGCCGATTCAGGTTGTGGCATCCGCCCAGCCCACCCATCCAATCTTTTTTATGCGGGTTTATATCGATCAATTGTCGGTTTATTTCACATTCAACAATTCCATCAACACCGCCATTTTCGTCAGCTCGGGCCAGCACACTGTAGAAGTGCTGGCCGAAGACGACAAAGGCTACGTCTCTGCAACCTTGATCAATGTAACCGTGACCCCTCAGTCGCCGACAACCATACAGAACATTCAAACGTTGCCGGGGTGGCAGTCATGCTCGGCGCTGTTTCCGCCAGGATCGGGGCGCGCAGGGCAAATCTGCGCCGCCGGACTGGGCACGGCAGTTTCGACGATGACGGAGAATCAATCCACACCCTCGATGGAGGGGATGTCTGCAAAATTCACGCTGGGAGGCCCAACCGGTTATTCGAACATGCTCTACTTCAATCCCGTCACAGGCGGGAATAATGTGAGCCACTTCACCTACGACTTGTATTTTTACATTGATCATCCGGATGCCGCACAGGCGCTGGAGTTCGATAGCAATCAGACGTTTGCTGCTCAGCGCTGGGTTTGGGGGTCGGAGTGCAACTTCAAAGGCACGGGGAAGTGGGATATCTGGAACGATCTTACCGGCTGGCAGCCGACCCAATTCCCTTGCAATCCATTTCCTGCGAACACCTGGATTCATCTTATCTGGCAATTCGAGCGCGTCGGCAATCAGGTGCATTACATCAGCTTGACCGTCGGCGACCAGGTCTATGACGTCGACACCTACTATCCCAATCAGCCGAACTGGAC
>JASHRB010000365.1 GCA_030037575.1 Candidatus Sulfotelmatobacter sp.
GAATAGAATGACGCACCCGCCGCATAGTGTCAAGGTAGAAACTCAGGTTATGCAGGGTATTCAAAACCTGAGCCAGCACTTCATGCGCGGCGTAAAGATGCCGCAAATAGGCGCGCGAATAACGCCGGCAAACCCGGCAGCTGCAATTCGGATCGAGCGGCCCGTCATCTTCAATATAGCGCGCTTGCTTGATGGAGATTTTGCCTTGCGAGGTGAACAGCAAACCGTGGCGGGCGGCGCGCGTGGGCAGAACGCAATCCATCATGTCGATACCGAGGCGGGCATATGCAACGATCTCTTCGGGCGTGCCCACGCCCATCAGATAGCGCGGCCTGTCTGGGGGAAGATATTGCAGCGTGGATTCGACCACTTCGCGTGTGAGGGAGCGGGGTTCGCCCACGCTGAGTCCGCCGATGGCGTAGCCGGGAAAGTCGAGTTCGACGGTGCGCTCGGCGGATTCTTTGCGAACAGCCAGATCCATGCCGCCTTGCACGATGCCGAACAGAGATTGCGAAAAGCGGTGCTCCGTCCCCGGTTCCCGGTTCCGGGCGTCGGCTTCGGCGAGGCTGCCGCGATTGGCGGAAATTTTGTCGTTGCGAACCCAGGCGGAGCGCGGGTGAGGAACCTGCTTTTGTTGAGAAGCGGGGAGGGGGAACTGAGAATAAGCCCAAGGCACTTCGTGCTTGTGATCCTCAAAGTACTTCTTGCTGCGCGCCGCCCAGCGCAGAGTCAGCTCCATTGAGTTTCTCATGCGGGCACGGTCGGCGGGATACTCGGTGCACTCGTCGAAGGCCATGACCATGTCCGCGCCCAGGCCGATCTGCGCCTCGATCGAGCTTTCGGGTGTGAAGAAGTGGGAACCGCCATCGAGATGCGAGCGAAAGCTGACGCCTTCTTCGCTGACTGTGCGCAGCTGATGCAAGCTGAAAACCTGAAACCCGCCGGAGTCGGTAAGGATGGCTCGCGGCCAGGACATGAAACCGTGCAGCCCGCCGAATTTGCGGATGGTTTCCACTCCGGGACGAAGAAAAAGGTGATAGGTATTGCCGAGAAGAATCTCGACGCCCAGTTCTTCGAGGATGTCCTGGGGCATGCTCTTGACCGTCGCCGCCGTGCCCACCGGCATGAATACCGGCGTTGCGCTCTCGCCATGAGGCGTGCGGAGTCGCCCGGCGCGCGCCTTCCCGGAAACCGACTCCAGGTTGAATTCGAGGGACATGGTGAGGTGCGGGTTTGCCTTAGCGTCTTCGCGTAGCGATTTTACATGGCGACGAATGAGCGTTGAGCTTACCCGGACCAAGCTCCACGATCTGGGCGCGAACTGAGTTGCCCTCCACGATCAATTGGCCGATCGTGATCGGCAGCTTGAACCGGCGCGGGCCGGCACTGCCGGGATTGAAGTAGAGCACTCCGTCGCGGGTTTCCTGCTTCGCAACGTGGCTGTGGCCGCAGACGACAACGGTGAATCCGGCAGCCCGGGGGTTGAAATCGAGCTTGGCCAAATCGTGCAGAAGATAAATGGAGATGCCGGCGATTTCCAGCACATCGATCTCGGGCAGTTGGCCAGCCCAGGGTTCTGTATCGATGTTACCGCGCGCGGCGGTGAGCGGTGCGATGGCGGAAAGCTTTGCCAGAATTTCGGGCGAGCCGATGTCGCCGGCATGAATGATGTGCTCGGATCCGCGCAGGGCCGCGAGGGCCTCCGGCCGCAGCAGGCCGTGAGTGTCGGAGATGACACCGATGAGCGCGGGCGCTTGCCGCTTCATGAGGTTTCCCCTCCGTCGCCCAGCCGCAAGGCGAGACCCGTCAGCATCGCATCTTGAGCCGCCGAGAAGGCGCAAGGTGGCGGCCAACATTTCTCCATGGAGCAGCGGGAAATCAAGATTTCACCGGTTTTTCCAGTAGACGATTCACTTCCGCGTAGGAGGGCGCATCCTCGAGCCCCCGGTATGTGCCGCATGCCTTCAATTCATCTGCCACGCGACGGAGCAGGCCCAGCCCGGCCCGCATGGGGCCGGAACCCAGGCTGACGCGGGCCACCCCGAGTCGTTTCAACTCAGCGATCGGAGGCGAACCCGGCCCGGCGAGAATATTTACCGGGCAGTGCAAGTCGGCGACGAGGCGCCCAATGGTTGCGCGGTCGCCGAGACCGGGGACAAATACGCAATCGGCGCCCGCCTCGCGGTAGGCGCTCAACCGACGAAGCGTTTGGTCGTAGCGAGTCGCGGGCTCACCCACCTGCAACAGGTACACGTCGGTGCGGGCGTTCAGCACCAGCGGCACTCCCAACCCGGCCGCGGCCTGGCGCACGGCGCGAATCTTCTCCAGCTGTGCCCATAGATCTGCCAGCGGATGCCCGGCATCGCCCGGAGAATCCTCCAGATTCATGCCCACGGCTCCGGCCTCGATCACGGCTCTGGCGGTGCGACCGGCATCTTCCGGCGAGGAGCCGTATCCGGACTCAGCGTCGGCCGTGACCGGGACGCCGACTGCGCTGGCGATGCACGCCACCACGGCGAGCATCTTTTCACGCGAGACCTTCTGCCCATCGGGATAGCCCGCCGAAAATGCCACCCCGCCGCTCGAGGTGGCGATGGCCGGGAACCCGGCTTCCTCGATGATGCGTGCGCCGGCAACGTCCCATACGTTAGGGAGAAGCAAGATGTCACCGCCGCCGTGCAGGGTGCGAAGGGTCTCTGCTTTTCTTACCTGTTCGGAGCTTTTCATACTCACGGGTTTGGATGCGGTCCGGGGGCCTGCCTCTTCATCTTTTCGACGAACTGCCGGACGTCCACCACCGTCCGGCCCACCGTGCCGCGGCCGATTTCCTGCACACGGTCGCGCGCCGTCACGCGCAGGGTATAAAAGCGGCCGTCGAACGATTCGAGCACCGCCTCGGCTTTGATGCGAGCTCCGATGCCGCTGGCGGCGCGGTGTTGAATGTTGACGGCGGTACCGACGGTGATTTCGTCACCTTCGCAGTAGGGATCGAGCGCGTGAAAGGCCGCCGTCTCCATGAGCCGGATCAGGTCGGGAGTGGAATAGACCGCCGGCAGTTCGGGATGATGTGCGGTGAGCGTGTGCTTGAACTCGACCGTCTCCTGCGCTTCGCCGCGCGCGCCGATGGGGATGGGCTTGGCCATGCCGACATCCTACATGCCGACATCCTATAGGAGTGGCAGGAGAAATGCCGCGTGCGGCTGCGAGGCGGGCTGACTTGCTAAAATTGAATTTGCGGCACTGTGAAAATGGGATTCACCGAACAATTCGATATTGTGGTGGTCGGCGCCGGCCACGCGGGATGTGAAGCGGCGATGGCGGCGGCGCGTATGGGGCTGAAGACCGCGCTCTACACGCTGAATGTTGATCTGATCGCGCAGATGTCGTGCAATCCGGCGATTGGCGGAATTGCCAAGGGGCATCTTGTCCGCGAGGTCGATGCGCTCGGTGGAATCATGGGCGAGATCACCGACGCGGTGGGAATTCAATTTCGACTGCTCAATACTTCCCGCGGGCCGGCGGTGTGGTCTCCGCGGGCGCAGTGCGACAAACAGGCGTACCGGCTGAAGATGCGGGAGCTGCTGGAAGCGCAGACGAATCTGAAGATCAAGCAGGCGGAAGTGGCTGATCTGATTGTCGAAGACAATGAGATCAGCCATGCTGAGCGCAGCCCAGCATCTCCCTCCCCGAATCACGCCGGCGGCGCCCGCCTGGTTCGCGGCATTCGCTTGCGCGACGGCCGAACTGTGGGCGCGCAGGCGGTCATCATCACGACCGGAACCTTTCTGAATGGACTGATTCATTGCGGCGAGCAACAATATCCTGCGGGAAGATCGGGAGAACCGAACGCGGTTTTACTCGGCGAGGCACTGAAGAAGCTGGGCCTGCGCGGGTGCCGTCTGAAGACGGGAACGCCGCCGCGGCTTGACGGGCGCACGATCGATTGGTCGCGATTCACTTTGCAGCCTGGAGATGAAGATCCCACGCCGTTTAGTTTTCGCACCAGGCGCGTGGCGCATCACGACACCCAGGTTGCGTGCTATATCGCGTCGACCACAGCCGAGACTCACCACATCATTCGCGAGAACCTGCAGCGCTCGCCGATGTACAGCGGGCAGATTCAGTCCATCGGGCCGCGCTATTGCCCGTCGATCGAGGACAAGATCGTCAAATTCCCGGATAAACAAACGCACCCGCTCTATCTCGAACCTGAGGGTCTGAACACGCACGAGATTTACCTAAACGGCATGAGCACGTCGCTGCCGGTTGAGGTGCAGCTTGCGGTTTTGAAGTCGATTCCGGGGCTGGAAAGCGCGGAGATGCTGCGGCCGGGATATGCGATCGAGTATGACTCAATCGACCCCACGGAATTGCAGCGGACCTTGGAGACGAAAAAGATTGCGGGCCTGTTTCTTGCCGGACAGATCAATGGAACTTCGGGATACGAAGAAGCCGCCTGCCAGGGTTTGATGGCGGGAATCAACGCGGCGTTGAAGGTGAAGAACGAGCCCCCCCTGATTCTCGACCGCACCGAAGCGTACACCGCGATTCTGATTGACGATTTGATTTCCAAGGGGACGAACGAGCCTTATCGCATGTTCACTTCGCGGGCTGAATTCCGCCTGCATCTGCGGATCGACAACGCCGACCGCCGGCTCACCCCGCACGGATGGCGCGTGGGGCTGATTTCGGCCGAGGCGTGGAAGGATTTTCAGAGCAAGCAAGAGCGGCTGGAGAATGTGAAGAAATTGCTGGAAGGAACGAGACTGACGGCCGAGATGGCGGAAAAGCTGCACGGCCAGGGATTTACACGGATCGACACGGATCAAAATGGCGAGTCTGGTTCGGCGGTTTCCCTTTCATCGCTGGCGGGGCAAACGCTGGCTCAATTGCTGAAGAGGCCGGAAGTTGGCATTGAGCGGATGGCGTTGCTCCTCGAGGAATTGGCGCCCACATTTTTCAGCCGCGCTCCACTCCGTGAAAATCCGATTGGCTGCCCGGGGCAGATCCCCGCGGAAATTCGCAATGAACTGAAATCGGTGGAAACGGAAATCAAGTACCAAGGTTATTTGCTGCAACAGCAAAAAGCGATTGAGCGTTTGAAGAAGTCGGAGCGGCGGGTGATTCCGGAGTGGTTCGAATACTGCTCGGTGAGCGGCCTCTCGCGTGAGATGCAGGAAAAGCTCGAGCACGTGCGCCCGCGCACCCTGGCGCAGGCCTCGCGGATTCCAGGAGTGACTCCGGCGGCGGTATCGCTGGTGAATGTTTATATCGAGATTCAGTCACGTCGGCGCGAACAGGCGGCGGTGATTTAAGAGTCGCTGCCGGCGAGAAGGCTTGGCCGCCGGGGAAAGCGCGGGCCATGAGGATGACGCCTTTTGAAAGCTGGGGCTGCTTTGAAGGTCAAATCGCCCGCGATCCGCGGAACTTGGCGTTTGACTGGCTTTCTCATCCCTCCTAAGATGAAATCCCTTGCCCCATCCACCCATGATCGGACAAACCATTTCGCATTTCCGCATCACCGGGCAACTCGGCAGCGGCGGAATGGGAATCGTTTATGCGGCGCAAGACCTTGATCTTGGCCGACCGGTCGCGCTGAAGTTCCTGCCCCCGCAAATGGCGCGCGATCAAAACGCGCTCGATCGATTTCTGCTGGAAGCGCGAACCGCCTCCGCGCTGAACCATCCCAACATTTGCACCATCTACGCCGTGGAAAAAATTCCGGGCGAGAACGGCGGAACCCAATCCTTCATCGCGATGGAGTTGCTCGAAGGCGACCCGCTCGACCGCCGGCTCGGGCCGAACGGCATGCCCCTGGACCGCCTGCTCGATTGGAGCATTCAACTGGCCGATGCGCTCGATGCGGCGCATGCCAAGGGCGTGATTCACCGCGACCTGAAGCCGGCGAATATTTTTGTTACGCAGCGCGGGCCGGTAAAGGTGCTTGACTTCGGACTGGCGAAACTTTCCCGCCCGGAGATGGCCATGGAAACCATCGGCGCGACCGGGGATTCGCCGGCAGCAGTGCACTTGACCAGCCCGGGAGCAACGGTCGGCACCATTTCCTATATGTCGCCGGAGCAGGCGCGGGGCGAGCAACTGGATGCGCGCACGGATTTGTTTTCCCTGGGGGTTGTGCTTTATCAGATGGCGACCGGGCATTTTCCCTTTGCTGGCGCGACTTCGGCCGTGATCTTCCACGCGATTCTCGAACTTGACCCGACGCCGGCGTTGCAGTTGAATCCCGCGCTGCCCGCCAAGCTCAACGAAATTATCGCCAAGCTGCTCGAAAAAGATCGCGAGCTGCGCTATCAGTCGGCCGCCGATTTGCGCGGCGATTTGAAGCGGCTGAAGCGGGATACGGAGTCGGGGCGCAAGACTCGACAGTCGGCCCCCTCCGAAGCTTTGCCTGTCCGCGGCGCCGCGCCATCGGACGGGTCGAGGCCGGCTTCTTCTCCATCGACCGCAGGCTTGGCTGCTGGGCCGGCGGTGACCCGACCGCGGCGCGGCCTTACCATGACCGTCGCGCTGGCGCTGACGGCCGTGGGGGTTTACGGAATGTACGCCTACGTCACCCGGAGCCGGCCCATCCCGTTCCGCAATATTTCGGTCACCAAGGTTACGGACACGGGCAACGAAGTGTATGCGGCGATTTCCCCGGATGGCAAGTACGTTCTCTGCATGTCACGAAGCAATGGCCTGGCGAGTCTCTGGTTGCGCGACGTGCCTACGAACAGCAACACCCAAGTGCAGCCCCCGGCCGATGTTTATTACAACGGGCTCGAATTTTCTCCCGACGGAAATTACTTTTACTTCGTCCGCAGCGATCCGGGCAATCCAGAATTGAAATTCCTATACCGTTCGGCGTTGCTCGGGGGCCCGCCGCAAAAACTCGCCTCCGACGTAGATTCCAACATTACCTTTTCGCCCGACGGGAAAAACTATGCCTTCGTGCGCTACGACAATCCGCAGGAAGGCAAATATCAGCTCATCATTCGCTCCGTAGATGGCGCAGATGCTGACGAAAAGGTGCTGCTCAGCGGTTCGATGGCGCAGAGCCTGTCTGCCCCGGCATGGTCTCCCGACGGAAAAACCATCGTGTCGAATGAATTGCACTCGGGGTACATCGAGAGCCTGATAACCGTGGATGCGGCGACCGGGGAAGGCGAGCCGTTCTTCAAAGGCGAAGACCAGTTTTTTGCGGCTCCGAGTTGGATGCCCGATGGCCGCGGCCTGCTGGGACTGCTCCGTAATTCGAGCAACCTTCACCAGGCTCAGATAGGATTCATTTCCTATCCGGAAGCGAAGGTTTCCCCGATCACACACGATACCAACACCTATTCCGACCTGAGCATCTCCGCCAACGGGCTCGCCCTGGCCACGATTTTGAGCGAGGAACGCTGGAATCTGTTTGTCACTCCGGACGCGGGCAGCCCGGGCCGTGCCGTCACCTCCACCCGCTCCAATACGAATTTCAGTTGGACGCCGGACGGGCAACTGATCGGCGATCAGGGAAACGTGCTCAATCGAATCGATCCGGCGACCGGCAGCCGGAGCATGATCACGCCCGACACCGGCAAGACGGCAGGAGATTTTTCGGCGTGCGCCAATGGCCGATACATCGTTTTCGAATTTCTTTCATTGGGAAGCGGGACCGAGGTGAACGTGTGGCATATGGATTCGTCCGGCGGCAATCTGAAGCAGCTAAGCTCGGGCAGGCGCGACACTCTGCCCTTGTGCTCATTCGATGGCCGCTGGGCGTATTACATCGAGCAGAAGGATGAAGCGACTCTGGCTCGAGTTTCGATCGATGGAGGGGCGCCTCAGACGGTTTCGAATCTGCCCATCAGCGACAGCCAATTCGATGTTTCTCCCGACGGGAAATGGGCCGCATTCGCCACGCTCGAACACGCCCAAGGGCACAAGGATGTCTTGGTTCTGGTGAACACAGACTCCGGAGAGACGAAGCAACTCGGTTTTGACAAGCTGCGCTTCGGTCTGATCCGCTTCAGCCATGACGGAAAGGCAATTGTCTATCCCACGCGGGAAAATGGCGTCGATAACCTGTGGCTGCAGCCTCTGGATGGATCCAAGGGAAAACAGATTACGGCTTTCAGCGGCGAAAGAATTTACGATTTCCACTGGTCCTTCGATGGGAAGCAATTGGCGCTGGTGCGGGGACACACCGATTCAGATGTGGTGCTGATCAAGGATCAGGGGTCGGGGACGAGGAGCCAGTGAAAAGCCAGGCGCGAGTTTTTTGCGCCAGGCACTGTCTCTGGTCCCGGAGCCTTGGACTTGGCTGGCAAAGATGCCAAAGGGCGGCCATTTCTGGCCGCCCTTTTCCTGCTTGCGGATTGTTAGCCGCAAAGTGGTTTACGCAGTCTTGACGTTCTCAGCCTGCCAGCCTTTGGGGCCTTTGACCACGTCGAACTGCACCTGTTGACCCTCCTGCAGGCTGCGGAAGCCGCTGGCCTGAATGGCCGAGAAATGCACGAAGACATCCTCGCCGTTCTGACGGCTGATGAAACCATAGCCCTTGGCGTCGTTAAACCACTTCACTGTTCCTGTTTCCATGTGTTGCTAATTTCCTTTTTGTTGATGTAGCGCTGAAACTTTGGAAGGCTTCTTCTGCAGGCAGGTCACACGCTGGTTTGCGGAGATTACTGGGTACTGCGAAAGAACTCTAAAGTCAAACGCA
>JASHRB010000366.1 GCA_030037575.1 Candidatus Sulfotelmatobacter sp.
TTAGCTTGTGCATGGAACTTCTCCCAAAAACGCTGCGTGCCCTCCGCCTTTCCTTTCACCGCTCGTCAGTTTCAGGATTGCCGCGCCGGTTTTCACGCCCTTCAGTCGCCGGCGGCAGCCGTGCGATACTTGCCCGAGTCGCGCTCGGCTTGCTGAGCGACCACCTTCATTTCCTTTTCAAGCGACGAAAAGCGTTGCATCACCTCGTGAATGCGCAGCGTCATGTTGCGGATGGTTTCGATTTGCGCACGCGCCTGGGCCGAGAGGCTGCCCGGTTCCACCAGCAGCAAATCGGAGTTGCCCAGCACCGAGGTGAGCGAGTTGTTCAGGGTGTGACGCATGTCGAGCATGTACCGGCCAAGCGTGGCCTGCCGTTCGAGAGCGGCGCACTTTTCTTCCGCGCTGCGTGCGCGCCCCTCGGCGCGCGCACGCAGTAGGGCTTCGCTCGCCGAAAGAATCAGAATATGCAACCAGTTTTCGTCCCGGCGCAAAACCGATGCCCGGGGCCAGCGCTCGCGTACCAGTTGCGCTGTGGCGGCATCGTCGCAAACGCAGAACAGCGGCTGCGGGGTGGAATGCAGGGGCTCAATGATCACGGAAAGCAGCTCTCTGCGCAGCGGGCCGACAATTGCAACCGCGAAGTTGTCGAGCGAGCGCGGCCATATATCTCCACCGAGCAACGTGAAGGTCGGCACGGTGCGCTCCGTTTGCCAGCGCGCGGTGATGCTTCGCGAGAATTCCGCCTCATCAGAGATAATCAGTGCAGTTGAATGATCCGCTGGCATTTTTCTTTGATCTCGCGACCCCTGTTCGATTCCCGCCTTACTGATGCCTGGTTCGTTGTTTCCCTAGAAAACGCCTGTTGTCGGTTAAACTTTCGCTCCTGATTTGCTGTTTGGGTTGGCGCGTGTCCGCGGCGGAGATCACTCCGGCGGGTTGATTTCGAATTCCGCACCGGTTGGCTTGTTGGCCGGCGGTGCCGGCTCGGCCGGCGGTTTCCCCAGAACCGCCCTTGGCGCCGGCGATGGAGAAACCTTCACGCCTGCGGCAGCCGCAGCGGATGCCTTCCCGGGTTTTGCCGCCGGCGCCCCTGCCGCCCTGGTTGCTTTTGCGGTGGCGCCTCGACCCAGCGCGGTTTCCACCGAGGCGCGCAAATCCACCAGCATGCGCAACGGCTGCCCGGAAGAATATTCCGCCTGAAACATCACCTTCCATGACTGGCAGATCATGCGCAGCCGGACGATCGGTTCCTGCGCCGAGAATTGTGCTCGCCGGCAATCAATCGTCTCCACGCCCTTTTCTTCCAGCTCGGTCAGACCGTCAAGAATGCTGTTAAGGTCGGCCAGCATCAGGCGGAAAAAAACGCGCCGCATGAGATAACCGAAGCGGGTAAAGGCGACCAATGCCACCGGAAGGCAAAAAAGTTCGCCCGCCTGGGCCTTGGCTTTGCGTCCCTGCTCGAGGATGCCGCCGTGCAGCAGTTCATTCAGCGAGCGGCATTTGCGCGCCGCTTCGAGAATACGCTCCAGGGAATTCAACCAGAGGGGGGGCTTCAGATCGATGGACCCTAGAATCGGCTGCAGGGCGTGAGCCACATAGGCGAGATCGGCGTGATTGTCGTCAAGCTCGGCCGGAGCGACTTCGCTGAAGTACTGCACGAGCAGGAAGTCGATCTTGTCGCGCACCGCATTCCCGTGCGCCACCCTCGCCCGCAGACGCTGCACCATGGCAACAATGGCTTCGCAATCGACCAGTGGGTTGGTCTGCAGAAACTGGCGCAGTTGGTGAACCTGCAGCTGCTCATCCATCTGTTGCAGCCATCGCTGGGCTTGCTCCATCGATTCAGGCGATGGCGTTTCCACTCCCGAGTCAAGCTCGGCCGGAGCGGGAAGATCGATGACAAACTCTCGCGCCAGTTCTGCGTAGACCGGATAAAGCTTGCGGAAGCCGGCCCAGGTGGCCGCAAGATCGGCAGTTGGGGTTGCGGGTTGCGGTGACGGAGTCATGGTTTCACGATCCAGTTGGGAACTGACTTCAGAAAGCGGGCAGCGACCAGTGTTTTGTCAGGATGGTATTGCACCGCCACCACCGAAGCGTCCGCATCCAGCGAACCGTCAGAATTGCGCAGATGCAGGATGTCGCCGAATTCGAGCGGGGTCGCGCAAGCGAATAAAACCTCGCGGGGAGTGCCAAATTCGATGACGGTGCTTTCTTGAATGCCGGTAGGAATAGACCGGTTTTCATTTCCCTGCTCGCCGCCGCCGCGGGTGAACTGAACGGGAATGCGGACGGGTGTGGCGTCGGGGAAAAAGCGGGCCAGGTCGGCGACCGAGCTGGTTTGCGCCGCGCGCGCCGGTGCTGTGGCTTGTTGCGCCAAGCGATCGTGCCTTTCCCCTACCCGCCCCGGGCTCGTTCTGGTTCCTGACTTGACGGCCGTCGGGAACTCTTTCCACGGCGAAATGCGGTTGGGCTCCCCTCTTCCCGGTTAGGAAGAGCATTGGGGAGCCGAATTCCGCGGTTACAGGCAACAAACGATGCACGACCGAGACCACAGTCTTGAACGGAAGGATTAGCACTGAGGCGTTAGTATTTTCAGCGAGTTGCAATCAGATCGAAGGCGCATTCGCTACTTCCCGCCGGGCTGCTGTCTCAGCTTGAGACGCCTGTCTCAACATCTCTTTACCATATAATGTCGCTCACCTGGGCCACCCCGCTTGACAAATCCGGCTACTCCAAAACCAACTCCATGTAGACATCGGCCCGGAGGTAGGGCGAGGGGATGATTTCGTCGGGAGAAAGATGACGGAATCC
>JASHRB010000367.1 GCA_030037575.1 Candidatus Sulfotelmatobacter sp.
TGCCCGCCGATACGGCGCTCTGCGCAAGCGAATGCGGGATTTGAGCAAAAATTGAGAGATAATACCCGAGACCTCATAAGCTTTTTTCGCTGGGCAGTTCTTTGGCGTTACATCTTTTTTTTCTCGTAGCTGGAGTATCTTTTGCAGCAGCGCTTCAGCATTATTACTCTCGGTGTGACCGACCTTGCCCGCAGCCGCGAATTCTACGAGCGTCTCGGATGGCGCAAATCCGCGGCCAGCAATGCAGGGATCGTATTCTTTCAGGCGGGCTGCGCGGCTCTCGCCCTCTATCCGCGGCAGGAACTTGCCAAGGACGCGAAGGCGGCCCCCCAGGGCGAAGGATTCCGCGCCTTTACTCTGGCATACAACGCTCGCAGTCGGCAAGAGGTGGACTCGATTCTGTCCCAGGCGAAGGCGGCGGGTGCCAGCATTCAGAAGCCTGCAGAGGAAGCTTTCTGGGGCGGCTATTCCGGCTACTTCGCCGATCCCGATGGGTTCCTATGGGAGGTCGCGTGGAATCCGTTCTTTCCGGTAGCGGAGAATGGAGCCATTCAGCTCCCCCAGTGAAGGCGATGGCCGCCGCGCTTGGCAGAAGCAAAGCCTGAAGCCGGAGCCTGACGGCTGCCGTTTTCAGTTCGGCGTTTTCCAACCGCTCTCGAGTGCGCTCAAAAAGTCGCCGCCGCCGGAGCGCAAGAATTCGTAATCTTCGATCATCGCCGCGGTTCCAACCCGGGCGGAGGGAAGCGGAGCTTCCACTCGAATGACGCGGGCGGTGAAGCGCACCCGCACGGCATCTGTCAGCGTAATGTGAGGCGGGAAAGTCAGCGTAACTTCACACGGCGTGCCCGCCCGAACCGGGCGGTCGAGATAAAAAAAGACTCCTCTGGCGCTGACGTTTTGCGTTTCGGTATGGAATTCGTGCGGCGTACCGGTTTCCGGGGATGGCTCGCGCCGCTCGCCGGCAGTCTGTGTAACCAGGCGAACCAGTGCCGGGAGGCGCATGTCAAAGCGCCGCATGGATCGTCGTTCCTGCGAACTAGGTGGCATTCCCGTGCAAAATCCCCAAGAAGCTTCTGCGTGTGCAGATCGAAACAGGGCTGTACGGATCGACTCAGGCTGGAAGATCAACGCCCCGCCGCCCTCGGGGCAGGCCGTCGGTTAACTTCAATGTATAAAATTTCCACAGGTTTGCAAGAGCAAAAAGGCTCCAACACTGACTGGCTAGATGCTCAACCTGATGAAGCCGCATGAGGAAAACCCGCGCGCAGCCGTGGGGGCGATTTTCTTCACGGCATTTTCGTGCCCGCCTCCGGCATCTTTCAGTGTCGTCGGGCGCATCTGACAACTCCTGTGGGGGTGCCAAACCCCGGGGGGGTGCGTCTCTTGACTTCGTCATCCGTCAGATGTTTAAGTAGTTGTTTATTTTCCGCTAGTTCCTAGTGACACATCAGAAGCGGGCGGTTTCGCCGGCGCCGAACAGTGATGGCTTGGGCACCGTTTGTACTCTCTCCAAATGATGGGCATGAGCCGGAGGAAAAGCGTAATGGGAAATGGTTGTTGGCCGGGCCGAGGCCCGAGAGCAGGTTCGCGGCGCCGCTGGCATTTGCTCGGTCTTTTTGGATCTGTGGTTGCCTTGGGGCTTGCCGCCTGCGTATTACTCCGCGTGAACGGCCGTTTTAATTCACCGCAAGTCCTGGCTCAAGCGCCCGCTTCTGCCATGCAGCCGGTCCCGCGACCTTTTCTTAAGCCTTCGTCTCTTCACCGCCTCTATGCCCGGGCGGAGGCTCAAGCCGTTTTTGCGAAGCTGCCTCTCATCTTCGAACCGAATATTGGCCAGTCCGATGCTTCGGTCAAATTTCTGGCTCACGGCGCCGGTTACGGACTCTTTCTAGATTCCACCGGCGCAATCCTTGCTTTGCAGGCGGCGTCCCGGTCGCGCACCGACCGGGCGAGCGCGCAAGTCGTTCGCATGAGTCTTGTCGGCGCCAGCACTCGGGCGAAAATCTCCGGGACCAGTTTACTGCCCGGCAAGAGCAACTACTTCATTGGCAGCGACCGCAGCCGCTGGCGTAGCGGCGTTCCGCAGTACGCCGGAGTTCGCTACCAGAACGTTTATCCTGGAATCGACCTGGTCTTCTACGGAAACCAGGGCCGTCTGGAATACGATTTTCGCGTAGCTCCCGGCTCCGACCCATCGCTCGCGGAACTGCAGTTTGATGGGGCGGCCAAGCTCGAACTCGTCGGGGGGGATTTGCTGGTAAGGGACAAACGAAGAAGTGCTGAAAGCAATGCGGTCCTCCGGCTCAAGGCCCCGCAAATTTACCAGAGCGATGCAGACGGCAAAAAGTCGATCGACGGCCGCTTTGTTCTGCATGCCCAGAATCACGTAGGTTTCGAGATCGCATCCTATGATCGCCGGCGCGAACTGGTCATCGATCCGGCCCTCGATTTCTCATCCTACTTTGGCGCGATTGACGCAGGTTCGAGGGCCGCAGTTGCGGTCAATGGCGATGGCTTTATCTATCTCGCCGGTTCCACAACCGCGGCTTTAGCTCCCGGCACTTTCCCGCTAAATGGCACAACACCCACGACCCTCGGCACGGCC
>JASHRB010000027.1 GCA_030037575.1 Candidatus Sulfotelmatobacter sp.
GATGGCGCACGGCGCGTTCTGGAATGTTGAGGTTGGCCATGGAAACCATGTTCTCCACCCGGGCCAGAGCGTCGCGAACGGAATTTGCGTGGACCGTGGTGAGCGAACCTTCGTGCCCGGTATTCATGGCCTGCAACATGTCGAAAGCTTCTTCGCCGCGGACCTCGCCCACCACGATGCGGTCCGGTCGCATACGCAAGCTGTTGATGACCAGCTGCCGCTGCCGAACGGCGCCTTTGCCCTCGATATTCGGCGCCCGGGTCTCGAGGCGAACTACGTGCTCCTGCTTGAGTTGCAGTTCGGCGGCGTCTTCGATGGTGACGATGCGCTCCACGTTCGGAATGTATCCGGAAAGCACGTTGAGCAACGTGGTTTTTCCGGCGCCGGTGCCGCCGGAGATCAACAGGTTTAAACGTCCCTTCACCATCGCCGATAGAAGTTCGAGCATGGGCTCGGTCAAGGAATGGTTCTCGATCATGTTTCGCGCGGTCACAGGGTCGCGTCCGAAACGGCGAATCGAGAGACAGGGGCCGTCCAGCGCCAGAGGCGGAATAATCGCGTTGACCCGCGAACCATCGGTCAGCCGGGCATCCACCATGGGCGAGGATTCATCCACCCGGCGTCCCACGCGGGAGACGATGCGCTCGATGATCTGCATCAAGTGCGGATTGTCTTTGAAAGATAAGCCGGTCAGCTCGAGTTTGCCCGAGCGCTCAATGTAAACCCGGTCGAAGCGATTCACAAGAATATCGGAGATGGTCGGATCTTTGAGCAGCGGTTCCAGCGGGCCAAGGCCGAAAATTTCATCCAGGATTTCGCGCGAGAGCCGCTCGCGCTCGGCGAAACTGAGAGGAACGACTTCGCTGTTAACCGCGTTGCGGATCAGGACCAAAACTTCTTCGCGGGCTGTGTCGCCGTTGGTGCGCCCGAGTTTTTCCAGGTCCAGCCGGTCGAGGATCTTGCGGTGCAGATCGGCTTTTACCTGCTGGTACTCGGTGCGCTCGAAGGTTTGCAGATTTGCCATGACTCAAATTCCTATACGGTCTTGAACAAAGACCAGGCGGCGCGTTTCACGTCTACGTCATTGCGGGTTAACTCGTGCGCCAACCCCGAGAAACAACGGGCGATTTCCGTGTGGCTCTGTTCCATCACCGGCGAACCCCGATCGATGGCCGACGAGATCGCGAAATATTGATTGGGAACGCGCCACAACAATTTTACCCCGGCGGCATTCTCCGCATCGGCTTCGCTGAAGCCGGGAACCTTGCGGAAGCGGTTCAGGACCAGGCGCAAACGCTCGCGATTGCCGGATTCCCCCAGATACTGCTGAACGCGAGCGGCGCTCCAGAGCGAGGCAACATCCGTGCAGGCCACCAGCAAAACGCACTCCGAGAGATTCGCCACCAGCCTGCTCGCCGCATCCAGGCGCGAGGAGTTGTCGACGACGACGTAGCGGTAGTGTGTCGCCAGCATGTCGAAAAGCCGCACAAATTCCGCCGTGGAGGGCTCGATCGATGCCGGGGTGTTCGGCCCTGCCAGCAATTGCAGGCCCCCACTATGCCTGGTCATGAAGCTTTCGAGCAGCGAAGCGTCCATGCGGTGAAGATTGCGCGTGGCATCGGTAATATTGAATGGCGGCTTGAGATTGAGATGCAGCGCCGCATGACCGAGCGGTGCCAGATCGACGAGCGCGGTTTGTCCGTGGGCCGATTGCAGAGCCAGGGCTAAATTCACCGCCACCGTGGTGGCGCCACTGCCGCCCTTGGCATTGACCAGAAAGAACACCTTGCCGCGCGGTCCTTCCCTCTGCACCCGGCGCTGGGCTGTGGTAAGGCGCACGAAAGCCTCCAACAGATCGGTGGTGGTGGTGGGGCGCTCAATGTATTCGCGCGCGCCCGCCCGCATCGCCGCGACGATTACTTGCGGCTGGCTGAGGCTGCCGATGGCAAACACCGCCGAGTCGGGCAGTTCCTGGTGCAGAAGTTCGATCGCGCCCATCGCCAGAGCGGAATGGTCGGGAGGAATGTCTACCAGAATGACCTCCGGATTCGCCGCCTGCACCCGGCGCGCGACCGGATCCGACGCCGCGACCGGAAAGGTTGCGCAGGTATGAACCGTGCGCGCCACACTGGTGCCATCCACCAGCACCTGCAGGACGGTGCGCTGTTCATTGTCGGAAGCCACGATCACGACCGAAAGCTCAGGCATAGTTGCCGTCGATTGGAATTCGTTCTCTGTTGCCTGCCCAATAACGGCAGGATTCGCCTCTCACATCCCGGAAGGCTTTTTCCCGTCGAACTTCTTATTGTCAATGAATGGCGCTGGGTATTTCGGCGTTGGGGGCGTCTCGCCACTCGGCGAAGTCTTATGCACTGTGCAAAGAACCATCAGTTCGGAATTGCTCTTCGAAATGCTCTTGCTGCGAAAAAATGCACCCAGGATGGGAATATCGCCAAGACCAGGCACTTTGTTCCAAGTATCGGTGACGCGATTGTCCAGCAATCCCGCGATCACGAAACTTTGCCCATCCTGCAACTCGAATTCGGTTTCGGCCTTGCGCGTGCTCAGAGCGGGCACGGTAAACCCCGAAATAGTCAGCGCATCGGCGTAATCGAGAGTGCTCACTTCGGGAGCCACCGTGAGGTGAATGTTTCCGTTCGGCATGATCACGGGCGTGAAATCGAGCTTTACCCCGAATTCCTTGAAGGAAATGGTGACCGCCGTGAATCCCTGTCCGGGTTGCACAATGGGGAAGGGAAATTGGCCGCCAGCGAGAAAGCTTGCCTTCTTGCCATTGACCGCGATCAAGGTCGGCTCGGAGAGGATCTGCAGCAGGTTCTTGGTTTCCAGCGCCTCGATGACCGCGCCCAGATGGAGGTTAGGCTGAAATAAAAACAAATTGAGCACGTTGCTTATCGTTTGATTGGCGACATAGGGAGTGTTTTGCCCTTGCGTCTGGGTAATATTTTGTGAGGCAAAACCGCCGTACTGTCCGGTGGTCGAGGTGCCCACGATGTTGGCCGCGCCATTCGAGAAAACGTTGATGCCGAGCTGCGACAGCGCCGAACGGTCCACTTCCGCAAACTTCACTTCCAGCAGCACTTCCTGGGCCCCGACCGGGCCGAAAGTAAGCACGTTGACCACATTTTTCGAATAGGCGGAAGCCAACTCTCCCGCGCGCTTGGCCACGTCCTCAGTGCTGACATGGCCGGAGAGAACGACGGCCGAGCGCGACGGTGTCACCGTAATCTGTTCCTCGGGAAATACCCGATGCTCTTCTTCGGCGCAGGCGCTGACGTCGACGTCGACGCGTAAATCGAAGCTCCGGGAGCGCTCGAGTTCGTCCCAGATGAGCAGGGAGACCTCGCCCGCCGACCGGCCGTGCACCAAAATTTGCGTGGGCGTAATCACGGTGGCGTAGGCCACGTCGGGGTCGCTTACCGAGATGCGCTTGAGCCGCTCGGTGGTATTAATGAGTAAAGACTTGTCCACCATTACCCGCAGCGGAGCCGAGCCTTGCATCTGGCTGGATTGCGGCGGCAGCGTAGTCTGCTGCGATGCCGCCCCGGCCTGGTCGGATGCGGACGACTGAGGAGCTTCGCCCAGGGCCGGCTTCGGCGCTATCGGCAACATCGCCAAAAATGCGACCGCAACAAGGAGTGGCGTCTGAAGCTTCATCGTGTCATTCCTCTCCCAGTGAGGAAAATTCCGCATAGGCCGCTCAACCTGGCCCCCAATTGCTCCGCTGCTATTTGGGATCTTCATTACGATTGCTCTGTTCGGGGAAGTTCACGACATCTGGTTTCTTCTCGCCCTGGTAAACCTCAATGCTAAGCACCGAGGGTGCAGGCGGGGGCGGAGCGACCACGCGCTTTGCCGGATGAACGGCCGGCCGCGGCGGAGCCGCAACCGGCGCCTCGTTTTTATATAAGCCGCGTTCGCTGGCCGCATCGACCGGATCTTGATGAGCATCGAGGGGATTGCGCAGGGCCAGTTGAATCTTGCCTTGGGAACTGGCGAGGGTAAGGCGTTCCGCGTCTTCGGGCGAGGCAAGCAGGGTGATGACCGGTACATTCTGGGCTTCGCCGTTGGCACTGCGCTCCAGATTGTGGCCGGCAGCGATCACGGCCACGTTCTGCAGCACGGTCGTGGTTTGCGACTCCGAACTGCCGTTCGGCGTTCCCGTCAACAGTACATCGACGCGCGTCCCCGGCCCCACAAAATTGGCCACCGACACCACTTCATTCACCCGTACGGAAACAGCCCTCATCCCGGGTGGAATGAGTGCGGGTAAGCCGGCCCCGGCGTTTTCGGGAGCGAGCTTACTGGGCAGAATGAATTCGCCGCGCGAGATGGGTAAGATCACGCCCCTGCCCAGCACTTTTGAAAGCGCACCATAGGTGACCGCGGGAAGAGCAGAGGAGGGGTATTTGACGATGCGGACGTCGTGTTCTCCAATCCTGGTTCCCACCTGAATGTCGTTGGCGGCGATCACCACATTGACACCGGACTCTGCACTCGATGGGCCTCGACCCAGCAGATTGCGGTAGACCGCAACGCTGACCAAGGCTCCCAAAGCCAAAGCCAAAGCACCAATCATCAATAAGCGACTGCGATTCATCACGCTCCATCACAAGGGAGGCAATTATGCCCATCCCCACGGGGAAAACTGCCGGAGCCGATCTTCCTCGCGAGGGTTGATTCCTTACTGCAGCGAGCTGGCGACGTTGGAGAAGACATTACTGGCGTTGGACCCGATCATCCGAATCGTGCCCACCACGATCACCAGGATTACGGCCAACATGACGGCGTACTCCGCGATGTCCTGTGCTTCCTCGTTACCCCACAGTTTGCACAAATCATGCATACTCTCGCCTCCTAGAACGAGATCAAGCGTTTGACACAGCCTTTCCAAGCAGATGAAGGCTCTCGGCCTGCCTGGGATTTCGCTTCCCAGCTACTCGCACAGTGTTGCGGGGGAGATTATCACCACATAATACCCCGCAATGGGCATCGCAGGTGTAATTTCTTGCATACCCGGAGTAACTGTGGTGCAGGATAGGCCGATTTAGGGGCCAGGCGGCGACAGGGTGGGCCGCAGGACAGCGGAATTTGCCGCCGGCGAACGGGTCAGAATGACCGCTTGAGCGTCTTCATAGGAGACCGCCCATCCGTGAGCGTAGCCGAGCCCGGTGGCGAAGGGCGAGCCTGTCGGAACCAACACCGTGCCAATGTTCCAGTGCTCCAAGTTCTGCCGCCAATTGCCTTTGAACTGATAAGTGTCGGCGAATTGTTGGAAAAGCTGCTCACCATAAACATCGGCGCGGCCGTCGATGAAGACCCGCAGAGGGGGGTAAAGCTTCCAAATGAGATATCCGCCCCAATCGTAATCGTTGAAGACTGCGCCGACAGGCGGGTGGGACTGAAGAAATACAACGGCGCCTTCCGGGAAGGTCTCTCTCTCGGCTTCGGGCTGACTCTGAATGATCTGCGCCGTATGCATGACCGCGAACAGCGCCATGGAAAGAACCATAACTGCATGGAAGGTGCGGCGAATCGCAATGGGCAAATTCCGACGGGGAAAGGGCCGCGGAGCCGGCAGACTCATCCGGGAACAGAGTTGTTTTGCGAGCAGAGGAACTGCAATCAGAACAAATAAAGGCATGAGCCGAATTGAACGGAGGGCGGCGAACAGGCTCACGATCACCACAAGCAGGTCGCGTGGGCGCAGGCGAAAACGCGACCCAATCGGGACAGCAAGCGTGCCCAGTAGAATCAGCAAGAATGGCCCATAGTCGGCGCGGTGAAAATTTGGTGATGCCCACTCGGCGATGTATTTCTGCATGGCTGCCGAACGCAGCGTTTGAATTGGATACCAGAACAGCTTCGAGCCATTCGGGTTCAGGGGAACAATCGCGAAGTCGAGCGCCAGAATCAGCGCGGCGGACCCCAGGCCTCGGGCAGAGTGCCCGCTCTCGAGCAGACGCTCCATCCACTCACCGGCGAGAAACAATGTGTAGAGCACGAGACCAAGTGCGAATGCGGCGTGCAGATTGACCCAGAGAAGTGTAACAGGAAGAGTCCACCAGAGAATTTTCGGTTTTTGCTCTGAGCATTCGAGAATCAACAGCCACAAACTCGTAAGCAGCAGGGAGAGCACCTGCGGCCGCACACCCCAGGTTGGACGAGTCGCAAAGGCAGCAATCAGAGTGGCGACTCCGGCGACGTAGGTGTTTTCGCCGCAGCGAAGATAGAGCAGAAAAAAAGCTGCACAAAGTACCGCTGCAAATGCGACGATCAGCGCCCCGAATCCGGCAACCTGTTGGAGTTCGTAAAGCAGAACATCGCTGAGCCACTCGTGCGCGATCCAGGGTTCGCCGGCGCGGGTAAAGGAAAATGGATCGACACGGGGAACGTTTTTCTGCTCGACAATCAATAGCCCGGTCTTGAGGTGCCACCAGAGGTCGGGATCGCTTACATTGCGCACCGCCATCGCGAACAGGCCCAGAAAGAGAACGACCAGAAAAACGTAACTTGCTCCTGTTCTC
>JASHRB010000368.1 GCA_030037575.1 Candidatus Sulfotelmatobacter sp.
GCCCGGTTTCTCCAACTTATGAGCGTAATCGCGGAAATCCGGCAGACGCAGGGCTTTCTTGAGGTGACCTCCGTTGGTATGGGGATTGGCGCTCATTCGCCGGTTGCCGGATGGTGCCAACTCACTGAACCAAGCGGCCAATTTGCCCCTGCTATCGAAGAATGGCTCGGGCCGCAGCGAGCGCATCCAGTTGTCAAGGATTCGAAGTTGTTCCGTATCTTTCTTTACCTCCAGCAGCGGCACTTGATGAGCGCGCCAGAAGCCTTCCAAATAATGGCCTTCGACCTCGCGGGGCGCCGTCCAACCCTTGGGTGAGCGCAAAACGATCAGGGGCCAGCGCGGCCGGCTAGGCGCGCCTTGCTTGCGGGCGGCTCGCTGAGATTCGCGGATTTCGAGAATGCAATGCTCCGTGGTGGCCGCCATCGCCTGATGCATGCTGTCAACATCGGAACCCTCCACGAAGTACGGGGTCCAACCGTAGCCACGAAGCAGGCTCTCCAGTTCTTCATGCGAAATGCGAGACAGCAGCGTCGGGTTATCGATCTTGTAGCCGTTCAGATGGAGGATGGGCAGAACCGCACCATCGCGAGCGGGGTTTAGGAACTTGTTGATGTGCCAGGAAGTCGCCAGCGGACCGGTCTCAGATTCGCCATCGCCCACCACCGCCCCCACGATCAGTTCGGGGTTGTCGAAAGCGGCTCCGCACGCATGGGAGAGCACGTAACCGAGTTCTCCTCCTTCATGGATCGATCCTGGGGTCTCGGGTGTGCAGTGGCTGCCGATCCCCCCCGGAAAAGAAAATTGTTTGAAGAACTCGCGCAGGCCCTCGACATCCTGACTTTTCTCCGGATAGATCTCAGAGTAGGTGCCTTCGAGGTACGTTGGACCTAGCACGCCCGGTGCGCCATGGCCGGGACCGGCGAGGAAAATCATGTCCAAGTCGTATTTCTTGATCAGCCGATTCAGATGAACATAGATGAAAGACAATCCGGGACTCGATCCCCAGTGGCCCAGGAGGCGGTTCTTGATGTGCTCCGGGCGGAGCGTCTCGGCGAGCAACGGGTTCTCCTGCAGGTAAATCATCCCCAGGCTGAGATAATTGCAGGCGCGCCAGTACGTTTCTGTTTTAAGCTGCTCTTCGGCGCTCAGTGGCTTGCGAGTAATGGTAGATCGGGTGGGCGCGTAGGCGGTGAGTTCGAGGATTTCGGCTGGGAGGCTGGCTTCGATGGTACTCATGGATCACTCCTCTGAATAGGCTATGCCGAAGGTCCTTCACTGACAAATGGTTCTCTGTGGATAACTACGCGTCAACCGCCCCTGCGGTTCAACTCCCCGGTTGTCACGAACCTTGATGGGAAGCGCCTGGGTAGCAAGCAGCCTCGCCCCGAGGGGCATTCGATAAGCCAGGAAACGTGGATAGATCGGAGCAAGTCTTCTCCCATGGCCCACCGGCAAGAATTGGTTACACTCAGGGCCAGCAAACATTGGGCGGATCCTTGGTCAATGCAAGGTGTGCTGCGCAGGTGGCAGGCGGGCTCGCTCTTCCCGCTGATCCTGCTTTGCTCGAAGCTCTCGGGATTTGCCCCGGCCCAAACGGCATGGGTGGGCTCCTGGGCGGCATCCCGGCAACTGGTCGAACCGAACAGCGCGCTGACCGCGCTCTTACCTTCTCAGGTTCGCCCGAGGTCACGATTCCCCTACATGCCGATTGCGTCTCTGATCCGATGGCGTTCTCCTTAACTCCGCTTTCCGGTGTGGCCATAACCCTGCACAGGGACGAAACCCCGGCGGGGCAGACCGGGCATCCCGGATCTCGGGCTATGTCGTACATCGCGCACGGAGCGTTCGTCTCGGCGTCCCACATCGCCGGCGCAAAGGCTATTGCGCACTGCTACTTCATCGCCGGCATCGATGTAGCCGCTCAGCCCGGAGCCAGGGCATCGTAGTCCTCGGCGATTCGATCACCGACGGCCGCGGCGCCACAACCAACGGCAACGATCGATGGACCGATGTTCTCGCGCAGCGCCTGCAAGCGTCGGCAGCCACGCGGAACCTAGGGGTTCTCAATCAGGGAATCGGGGGAAACCGCCTGCTCAGGGACGGAGTGGGGCCCAGTGGCTTATCCCGTTTTGACCACGAGGTGATCGCACAGCCGGGGGTGGGTGGTCTCATCGTGGCTGAAGGGATCAACGATATCGGCATGCTGGTGCGCGCGGGCGAGGTCGCTGCCAGTGAGCACAGCGCGCTGGTTCGGCAAATGATCGGCGCGTACCCGCAGCCGGTCGCACGGGCTCACCGCCATGCCCTCAAGGTGGTCGGGGCGACGCGATTGCCATTCGTTGGATCGGATTTCTATCATCCCGGCCCGGAAAGCGAAGCCGACCGCCGGGCGGTCAACCAATGGATTCGAACTCCCGGACATTTCGATGAGGTCATCGATTTCGACCAGATGGTGCGTGACCCGGCGCACCCTGAGCGGCTGTTGCCGGCGTTCGATTCCGGCGATCATCTTCATCCTTCGGCCGTCGGTGATGCCGCAATGGCAGAGGGCGTGCCTTTGTCACTGCTCGCCATCTCCTCAGAACCTGCACCCCAGATCGCGATCACCTTCGACGATTTGCCGGCACACGGCCCATTGCCGAAAGGCGAGACGCGAGTGGAAGTGATTGCGAAAGTCATCGCCGCCTGGCGCCAGGCCAATCTCCCGCCCGTTTATGGCTTGGTCAACGGAGAACGCCTGCGACAGGAACTAGGCGACCATGTGGTGCTGCAAGCGTGGCGCGCGGCGGGAAACCTGCTGGGGAACCACGCCTGGTCGCACATGAACCTCAACCAGCATTTTCTCGGCCAATTCGAGCAGGACGTTTTGCTCAACCAGCCGCTGTTGGCCGAGCTGATGAAAAACCAAGACTGGCGCTGGTTTCGCTATCCGTACCTGGCGGAGGGAGATACCGACGCCAACAGAAAACAATTCCGCGATTTTTTGGGCAAGCATGACTACAAAGTGGCGGCCGTGACCATGAGTTATAGAGATTATCTTTGGAACGAGCCCTACGTCCGTTGTGCAGCCCAAGGCAACCTGGCGGCGATTGCATGGCTGGAAAAAAGCTATCTGAACGCGGCCAATCAGAGCGTCGATTTTTATCGCGGTCTTTCTCATTGGCTATACGGCCGCAATATTCGTTATGTGCTGCTCATGCATGTGGGGGCGTTCGACGCGGAAATGATCCCGCGCCTGCTCGAACTTTATCGGCCGCAAAGGTTTGGCATTCCTCACTTTGCCGGAGGCCGAGGGCGATGAGTTTTATCGCGGCGCACTCGATCCCGACCTTCCCGCCGCTGCCGACACCCTCGAAGAGGCAATGCAGGCTCGTCATTGGGCGCTTCCGCCGAGAACCGATTTTGCCGCCCGGCTCGATTCGCCGTGCCGCTAGCTTCTGAGCGCTGCGCTGGGGTTGATTTCTCACTGGGGACGAAGTTCGATGTAATCGAGAGGCGCACGCTCGCCCCCGTCGGGAAATCCTTCGACCCGCAGTTGGTCGCCAGGGCGTAGCACAACGTCATTCATGACCTGCCGCGTTGAAGAGTCGCCATTGGGCTCGATTGCTGGCAGGGATGCGTCGGCGCGCCACTGGCCCACCAATCGATGAGCAACGAACAGGCGGTATTTTGAGACCCCGTTGTTTTGATCGAAGAATTGAACATCGATTTCGTAGCGGCCCGCTGGTCCCTGGAATCGAGTCTGGGCGCTGCACGATTTTGCCGGCAGCGGACACTCGATGGCTTTCCCCCCCGATGCATCTTCCCAAGGCGTGACTTCGACAGGCACGTAACCTTCGAGTTCCATGGACTCGGCTTCGATGCGATCCGGATGATTTCCCACACGGCCGCGCCCATCGGGAA
>JASHRB010000369.1 GCA_030037575.1 Candidatus Sulfotelmatobacter sp.
AACTGGCGGTGGAATCGACCGGCAACACGCGGCTGTTCCACGATGCGGTGATCGAGCATGTGGCGCGGGTGGCGGTGGTCAACCCGAGCCAGTTCAAGATCATCAGTCAGTCGGTGAAGAAAACCGACAACAACGATGCCGAGTTACTGGCGCTGTATCTGGCGAAGGGGTTGTTGCCGGAGGTGCGGATGAAGGAGACATCATGAAAAGATCCAGATTTTTCACAATTTTATGCGTAGTGCTGGTGTTCTGTGTTGTGGGTGTCATCTGTGCTCCGGCGCAGACGTTCAACAGTCTCCTCAGCTTCGATGAAGCCAACGGTAACGGCCCCCGGTACGGCGCTCTCGTCCAGGGCGCGAATGGCAACTTCTACGGGACGACCGAGTATGGCGGAGCGAACCTCAACGGAGAGGTCTTCGAGATTACGGCATCGGGCATGCTGACCACCCTTCACAGCTTTTGCGGAGAGGCGAACTGCGCTGGCGGGCTCCAACCCTACGCCGCGCCGGTGCTGGCCACCAACGGAAATTTCTATGGGACAACGTGGAACGGCGGGGCGAACGCGCAAGGCGTAGTTTATGAGATCACTCCGGCCGGTAAGTACAGCGTGCTTTACACCTTCTGCTCGCGAACCAACTGCGCTGACGGAGGCCAACCCTATGCGGCACCAATACAAGCCTCCAACGGAAATCTCTATGGGACTGCCTCCAGTGGCGGGGCCAACAACCAGGGCGTAGTCTACGAGATCACTTCGGCTGGCAAGTACACCCCACTTTACAGCTTCTGCTCTCTAACCAACTGCGCTGACGGTGCCGCGCCGCTGGCAGGGCTGGTGCAAGCTGCCAACGGGGACTTCTATGGCACGACGTGGTCGGACGGGGCGGGTGCCGCTGGCACGGTCTTTGAAATTACTTCCACTGGTAAACTCACCACGCTGCACAGCTTCTGCGATGAAGGCGTGCCATGCACTGATGGGGCGAACCCCTCCGCGGCGCTGGTACAGGCCGCCAATGGGAACTTCTACGGGACGACCCAGAATGGCGGAGACGGCGAATACGGCGCAGGCGGCACGGTCTTCGAAATCACGGCGGCGGGCAAGCTGACCACCCTGTATACCTTCTGTTCTCTGCCGGACTGCGCCGACGGCTACTTCCCCAGCGGGGCTCTCGTCCAAGCCACCAGCGGGGATTTTTATGGGACAACAGGGGATGGGGGAGCCGCCGGTGAGGGACCCAACGGCACAGTGTTCGAAATCACTGCGAAGGGCAAACTGACCACCCTTTATAACTTCTGCTCTCAAGCCGGCTGTACCGACGGTGCAGTTCCGCTAGCGGGCCTGTTGCAAGCGACCAATGGGACCTTCTACGGAGTTACGAACCAAGGGGGTACCTATTCGAACGCTGAGTACTGCTCTAACGCATGCGGCACAGTTTTCAGCTTGTCTGCGGGGCTCGGACCATTCGTGAAAACCCTGCCCACTTCCGGCAAGGTGGGAGCGACTGTGATCATCCTGGGCAACGACCTTACGGGTGCGAGCGCGGTCCGCTTTGGAGGCACAGCAGCCACTTTCACGGTGGAATCCAGTACTGAAATCAAAGCCACCGTGCCCAGCGGCGCTACCACGGGCACGGTCGACGTGACCACATCCAGCGGCAGCGCGCTAGCCAGCAACCTAAGCTTCCGCGTAATGCCGCAGCTCACCAGCTTCACGCCTCCCGGCGGCCCGGTGGGCACGGTGGTGACGATCACGGGAGTCAGCCTCACCCAGACCACGGAAGTCGCCTTCGGCGGCGTGAAGGCAACCAGCTTGACCGTAGATTCCAACACGCAAGTCACCGCAACCGTGCCCACCGGGGCAAAGACTGGAAAGATCACCATCACGACGAAGGGAGGGACAGCTTCGAGCGCTACGAGCTTCACCGTATCAACGTCGTGAACATTGCGGGTGCGGAGCGGTGCGGTGCGCAACCTGCAGGTCACAGGTCCCCATGGGCTTCCCAGGCAACAACCGCTCAATCCGGTTGATGGGATGGTCTGCGATTTTGGACAGCACCGTTCGCAAGCAGGTCTCTGGGTCACGGCCGTTCAGCTTGGCGGTGGCGATCAAGCTCTAGATCTCGCTCGCCGGTGTCACGGAAAGCCCTTTAAGTTACAGCCTGATTTGCTCTAGTTGCTTTTTTGCCTCCGCGGCGTCGGCGGAGTTAGGGCGGATCTTCACTACGAGTTGTAATTGCTGGCGCGCCAGTGCCGATTGCCCGTTCCTGGCATAGGCCATCCCCAGGTGATAGTGGATTCGAGCGTCGTCTTCGGTTTTGGTGGCGCGTTCCAGCCGCAGCGCTTCCTGCAAGGAATCGACGGCTGACTGATAAGACCCCTTTTGATAGTAGACCCAGCCCAAGGTGTCGAGGATGTTCGGCGACTGAGGCAAGCCGCGACGAGCCGTTTGTGCCAGAGACAGTGCCATATCCAGATTCTGTCCCGACTGCAGCATCACATACGCGAGTTTTCCCGAGGCCAGGGGGCTTTCCGGCGTAACCACCAAAGCTTTCTGATACGAATCCGCCGCATTGGCCCAGTCCCGCTTTGCCTGATAGAAATCGCCCAGCAAAAGATAGAAGTTCACCTCGTGCGGATAGCTTTTGAGTGCCTGCTGGTAGGTGGCGATTGCTTCCTCCACATTTCCCTCGGCAGCTTGCACTTGGCCCAGCTTGATCACGGGATCGGAATTCTTCTGGTCGAGCTCGGCAGATTTCCTCAAAGCAGTTTCGGCCGCCGGCAGGTCATGCTGGTTGTGAAAAAGCGCGGTCC
Organism: Candidatus Sulfotelmatobacter sp.; assembly: GCA_030037575.1. Taxonomy (GTDB): domain Bacteria; phylum Acidobacteriota; class Terriglobia; order Terriglobales; family Acidobacteriaceae; genus Sulfotelmatobacter. Next base: position 2,809 of record JASHRB010000369.1, read on the forward strand.
CGAGCAGATCGTAAAAATCGCCGTTGTTCGGGGATTTTGCAATTTGGGCTTCGGCGATCGCCAAAGCGTGACCGGTCTGCTTCTCTGCGATGTAAGTGTTCATCAGCCCACGCAGCGCGTCGGATGAGTCGGCATCGCGATCGAGCGCATCCTGGTAAGCTTTCGCCGCGTCGGCATACTGCTTCTGGACGAACCGTAGATTTCCCAGTTCGACATAGCCGAACTGGCTCTGGGGTGCAACTTCGATGGCCTTATGGATATCCGTCTCCGCCGCTTCGAACTGCTGGCGATTGATTTCAGAAACCGCACGCAGAGAGTAGCCCTGCGGAACATTTGGCTGCAGATTGATGAGCTGCGCGCTGGTTTCTTCCAGCGTGGTCATGTCCCCCTTCCGCATAGCCAAAAGCGCGAGTGAGCGCTGGGCCTCGCCCAGGTCGGGCTGCAGCTTGATTGCCTCCCTCCATTCCCGCTCGGCCGTGTCCTGATCGCCGGACTTGTCGAACGCCACCCCCAACTGGTAATGGGCCGCAGCATCGTTGGGATCATTCTTGGTCAACTGCTGCAGCGTCGTGATCGCTTCCGTCGGATGATTATCGTCAGTCTGAATCTCACCGAGGTAGAGCAAGCCTTCGCTGTCGTTCGGATTGTTTTTCAGGATTCCCTGATCGAGAAGCCGCGCTTCGTCGATGCGATTCTTGAAAATGAGAAGTTGAATATAGTTCTTCTTAACCTCAATGTCTTTGGGATGCTCCCGGTAAAGGCTGGCGTACTCCGCCGCGGCTTTGTCCAGGTTCCCTGATTTGAAATAGAAGTCCCCCAACATTCGATAACCGACGGAATTGTTGGGAAAGTCCAGCTTGACCTGCTGCAGAAACGCTTCCGCCTCCTCGTTCTTGCCTTCAGCAATGTACAGTCGCGCCAGCGCCGCCCGCGGATCCGGATTCTGCGGGTCGCTTTCGATGGCGGCGCGAAATTGCTGTTCTGCCTCGGGGTAGCGACTGCGAAACTGATAGAAATTTCCCAGCATGGAGTGCGCTTCGCTTGCGGCCGGGTTCAGTTCAATTCCTTTTTTGAAGCTCGCTTCGGCTAGTTCTGAATGGTTGGTCTTCATCTGCAGGAATGCGAGATTCAGATACGCATCCCAATCGTTTGGGTCCAGAGCAATCGCCTTCTGCATTTCCACTATGGCAGCGGGATATTTTGCCTCCGCGGCCAGCAGGGTCCCGAGCATGAAGTGAGTCTTTGAGTCGTTCGGACGGCGTTGCAGCAGCACGTCGGTTTGCTCCTCGGCTTGCTCGAGGCTGCCCGAAGCGATCAGCAATTTCGCAAAATCAAAGCGCGCAGCGTAATTCTCCGGCTGCAACTCGATCGTGCGCGTGAACTCGTAATAAGCTTTCGGCCATAGCTGTAATTTGACGTAGCTTTTGGCCAGCTGATAATGCGTGTCTCCGTCCTTCTGGTCGATTTTGGCGGCGTTGAGGAATTCGATGGCCGCCGCCGAGTATTTCCCAGTCTCGAAATAGCGCTCTCCGCGTTCGACATATTTTTCTTTTCGGGCGCGGGGATCGAGAGAACATGAACTGAAAAGAAAAGCGACCAGGACCAGGATCGCGGAGAAACGAAAGTGAAAAGAAATTCTCACAGGGTCAACCTCAACTGGATTCGTAAGCTCATCGGGCTAGCAGCGTCAAACTGCCATCATCTGCGGCTTGCAGGCAACGGCTCAGAGAGACTCGGGGGGATGGGCAGAGCAGCCGGCGAGATGTGACCTTCGCCCAGGCTTTTCGTTGGGGAACGACTAGAGTATACATGCATTCGATCAGCGAGCGACACCGAAAATCGCGGTCCGATCGTGTTTCCCACCGAAATCTCGCGCTGCCACCGCATGCGGAAGTGGAGTAAATGCCCCGGAATTTTTGCGGGCAAAAAGTTTTACACATGGACTTCCGTTTTGGGACGCTCCTGGGTAAGGCGAATCTCCGTTCGCCTGAGACACTTAGCCGGGGTTGCAAGGTTCTGCAAACAGTCGCAGAAATTATCAGTCTTGACAGCGATGAAATTCAGGTTGAAGCTACAGTTGCCGTGTCGTACCGGGATTCTTCTGCCCCCACAGAAGTGGGGGGAATTTGAAAGGATGAGTAGGAAAAACTCGAGAATCTGGCCCGCAATTGTTGTCGGGATATTGTTTTTTGGCCCTGTCGCCATCGCCCAAACCACCGTAAAACTCCAAATTGACGATCCTCCTTCGGATTACGTGATGGACGGAATCTACGTCGGATCGTACACCGCCTCGAACCTGAGCAATGGCGGAAGTGTGCAGATCACCTGCGACGACTTCAAAGATGAGTCGAACAGTAGTCCTTATAGCTACAACGTGAATACCTTCAGCAGTCTCGGGAACACTTTGTGGGGCCAATACTTCACCAGTAAGCATGAACAGAGCTTGATTCTGCCCACCTATGACGAGGCAGCCTGGCTCACCGAGGCGATGCTCGGTAAGGCCGGCTCGCAAAAAGGATATTACTCGTACGCGATCTGGGCGATAACGGACGCGTCCGGTGTCGCCTCCTGGCTGATCGGTCGGCATGACTGGACGGCTTGCACCCAGGTTTTTGGGAACAGCAAATGCGCCATGGGCACTCACGCCGGCTTGGTGTGGGACGCTGAATCACAAAAGTACACGGCTGGCGAATTTTCCAATATTAGGATACTCACACCCGAAGGCTGCAGCAACCCAGGCAACTGCAAGGAGCAAGAGTTTCTTGAAGTCGTGCCTGAGGGTGGAAGCGCCGCGCTCTACCTGCTGCTGGCCGGGACTGCGTGTTTCGCTGCCATGTTCCTGCGTTCTCGACAAAGGTCATGTGTAACGGGACCAGCCTCCTAGACCAGGTTGTCGCCACTTCAAAGTTAAAGCAGCGCACCCGCCCTCGGTGCGCTGCTTCTTTTAGAACGATTTTGTTGCTGGCGGATTAGAGCTTTTCCACTTTTCGATTCGCCACCCGCACCGCAGCGGATTGCACCTCAATCGAGATCGGCTGTTTAGCTATAGCCTGCGGACCGCAGCTGGACGAAGATATTTTTTTTGGTTTCCGGCTGGCCAGCCAGACACTGGCTTTGCGCTTGGCTTCTTCAATCTGCTCAACCGTCAGCATCTTCGTGATGAAGCCCCGGGCTTGCATGGCACATTCGGTCGCAATCAGGTACCACATGTAAGCTTCCACCACATCCTGCGGATCGCTTCGTCGAGCCAGGTACATTTGCGCCAGAGCCAGCTGTGCCGCGGGTATGCCGGCGTCGGCCGACTTTTTGAGCAAGTCCGATTCATCGCGGGAATAGTTATTGCCGTGCTGCCCGTGGTTGACGGCGCGAGCCGGCGAGGACTGCTGGGCCGCCTGGCTCAGGCTCATAAACAAAAGTTCAACCCGGCTGGAGACGCCCAGCTTGTCAAAAATCCGGAAAAAATAATTCTTGACCGTGTGCTGGCTCAATGCCAAGCGCTTGGCAATTTCGCGGTTGGTCAAGCCCTCGGCCAGGCACTGAACGACCTCCATTTCTCGCTCTGAAAGCAGGCTCATGCCATGCGCATTCACCGCCCGCACTGTCGGAGCGTGCGCCAGCGCCTCGACCGCGATTCCCATTTGCCGGCTGTTGGCCCA
>JASHRB010000370.1 GCA_030037575.1 Candidatus Sulfotelmatobacter sp.
CCGCCCCCCTATCGGCGCGCCCCACCACTCCGCACTCGCGCACGGCAGGATGTTCCAGCAATACCGCTTCCACCTCCGCCGGTGCGACCGGAAAGCCTTTGTATTTGATCATCTCCTTGCGGCGATCGACCACGTGATAAAACCCTTCGTCGTCGCGGGTCACAATATCTCCGGACCAATACCAGCCGTCGCGTAGCACAGCCGCCGTTGCCTCTGGTTCGTTCCAATATCCCAGCATGAATTGCGGCCCGCACATGACCAACTCCCCGGCTTCGCCCGTTGAAACTTCTCGCATCGCGTGCGTCCCGCCGACGCTGTCTGCCGCGATCAGCCGGCAGTCAGTTTGCGCCACCGAGTGGCCAATCGAATCCGGCCGATAAAGATTTGGCTCCAGATAACCAACGTGTGTGACCGGCGATGCCTCGGTCATGCCATAACCCTGGCGCACAAGAATTCCAGTGAGCGCGGTAAACCTTCGTGGAAGGTCCGGTGCGAGCGGCGCCGCGCCCGACTTCACCCACTTTAGCTTATGATTTTTCGGAAACTGTCCGGTTTCCGCTGCCTGGCACAGGGCGTTCATTGCGGGCGGAACCAAGGGCATCATTGCGATCGACTCCTCAACGATCAGCGAAGCCATCCGCGTGATGTCGAAGCGCGGCATTAGCACCAGCGTCGCTCCCACAATTAGCGCGGGGTTGAGCATGACGTTCAAACCATAGATGTGATAAAGCGGGAGAAAACAGAGAATATTGTCCCTTTCGGAGAGCGTGACCGCGTTCGGTCCCAGGAGCTGGTAGATATTCGCAACCAGGTTGAAATGCGAGAGTATGACGCCCTTAGGCAGTCCGGTTGTGCCGCTCGAATATGGCAGTGCCGCTAAAGTTTTTCCGCAATCTTGGTCCGGCTGCGGCAGCTTTGCGCTCGCGGGTTTCATCAGGTCAGAAAACGGTTCGCTTCCATTTCCCTGCTCTCGCGTGCAATAAACTCGCCTCAGGTTCGACAGTCCGGAGAGATCGATGCCGCTTACGTTCACTCCGTCCGTAATGAGCAGCGCTGCGCCGGAATCCCCTAACTGGTGCCGCACTTCCCGTTCACGATAGGTTGGATTCAGCAGCGTCGGAACCGCACCCGCCAGCGTCGCTGCATGATAGGCAACGCAGAATTCCCACGAATTCGCAAGAAAGAGCGCAACCACTTCCCTCGGCTTCACTCCCGCCGCGACCAATCCGTGTGCCACCGATTCCACAATTTCGCCATATTCCGCGTAGCTGAGCCGCCGTCCGCAGGAGCTATCGACTAAAGCAGTTTTTGAGGTGTAGCGTCGGCACGACGCCAGAATTGCATGGTGCAGAAAGACATTGCTGGGATCTGCGTAAAGTTGCGTACGCAACTGTGCACGAGTTGGCATGGCGAAGCTAATTGTAGAGGACAAACCCGACTTGGGAGGTGCTTGACGCTAACTGGCCAGCTTACGCAGGAACTCCTGTTCATCCATGCGATACTTGAATGCTTTGCGGCCGTCGATGAAAACCACCGGAACCTCGTCGTTGAACTGATGCCGCAACTGGTTGTCACTATCGACGTCGACCTCCTGCCAGATGAATCCTCCGCGGCGCGAGAGTTTACTCAGACTCTCTTTGACCACTTCGCAGAGGTGACAGCCCTTGCGCGAATACACCACGACCTGGCGAGGCTCCTGCACGCCGCGATTGTACCTTTGCGGGCACGCTTCATGGCAAGAAAAAAGAAAATATGAGTTCAAGCTGCGATCTCCGCGGCCCTCGCCAAGTCCAGGGGGAGTAAAATCCCGAAATGCCCAGTCCTGATTGCAAACCTTTGCATGGTAAGACCTGCCTCGTCACCGGTGGCGCCAAGCGCCTGGGACGCGCCTCCGCATTGGCGCTGGCTGAAGCCGGCGCCGACGTCGCCATCACCTTCCGCAACTCGGCTCGCCAGGCCCAGCAAACCGTCGTCGATCTTTCTGGCTTTGGCATTCGTGCATTCACCCTGCGCTGCGATATCACCGACGAGGCCAGCGTCAAATCAATGATGAAAGAAGCCGCGCAAGAACTGGGCCGGATCGACGTGCTCGTCAACAATGCGGCAAATTACGCTACGGTCGAATTCGAGAAGCTGACGGTCCGTCAGTGGGACGATATCTTTGCCTCCAATACCCGCGGGCCGTTTCTCGTGTCCCGCGAAGCATTGAAATGGATGGGCCGAAAACGAAGCCGGTCTAAAACCGCAAAGCCGGTCGAAGCCAGAATCATACACATAGGTTCGCTCGGCGGTCTGCGGCCCTGGCCGACGCACGCGCATTACTGCTCCTCGAAGGCCGCGCTGCACATGCTCACGAAAGTTATGGCGAAGGCCCTCGCCCCCGAAATCGCAGTAAACGCTGTGGCGCCAGGAATGATCGATCTGGGAGAGAAATCGGCTGCGGCATTTATGCGGCGCGTGGCCCCGCAGACACCGATGAAGCGTAACGGCCGTGCCGATGAAATTGCTGCGGCAGTCCTGTTCTTTGCCACGGCCCCGCAATTCATCACCGGCCAGATTCTCGCCGTCGATGGTGGTCTCGGCCTTTAGCGCAGACAATTCCCGGAGTGTCTGGGCCGGGACACCACTAGATCGAAAGTCATGCCTCGGCGGAAGTGGGATCGATGATTCGCTTCACTTCCGAAACCCGATTGGCCGGAAACCCGCCCTGCTTGGCGTGTTCGCGGACCATCGCTTCATTCGGGGCAATGTAAACGCAATAGATCTTGTCCTGAGTGACATAGCTTTCGATCCACTGAATC
>JASHRB010000371.1 GCA_030037575.1 Candidatus Sulfotelmatobacter sp.
TTCTCCTTTCGAAGGGGTAGCGGCATCCAGGCTTCTGGGTTGGGTGCCCTGTGAGGCTTGGAGCTCAAAATGAGCCAGCGGCTGTCTTCCCTGCTGTTGGTGGTCAGGCTTTTCCCAGTTTCAAGAGTAGAGCCGCATAACGGGGGGGATTTTGCAAGATAACTTCCAGTCGCTCCCCTCGTGGCGTGACCTCCAAAACCTGCCTCCGCGGCCAGACCATCTCTGCACCGAGAGGTTTCAGCCGCTTGCCATCGACGTTGATGCGGACTCGCGGGATGGCGAGGTATTCGCCCTCCATTGCCCCCTCCACCGTGTTCAAGACTTGAACCAATATCTTGCCGCCGGTCTTGTCGTAGAAAAATGTGCCATGGAAGTATTCCGTAAACGGCTCCGGCCGTACCTCGGCGATGGGCTCGCCGACCAGCCGCCTCATCAGTTCAGGCACCCAGGCCTTGATCCAGTACGGACGAAACTGCATCGCCCAAAAAAGCGGTACGCCAAGATAGACCGACTGTCCCTTCCCAAATCGGTTGTATACACCAGCAACGCCGCCCGACTCAGTGCCCGGAGGTGGGGGACCCCAATTGAACCAGTGATCGTGCGGGACGTCCTCCACCATAAAAGGCAAGCGATAGCGCAAAACTCCTTCGCCGGAAATCTGGTTGAGCTTCAGAAAAGAACCGGGCAAACCCACGGTGCTCACCGCCAACATCGCTGCCAACGGGTGCCCTGTGGATTCAAGATAGATCGATGTGAAGTCCCCGGGGCGACGCTCTGCCGGTCCCCCTCGGACGTATTCCCGCATCTCTGATTCGTAGTGCGCGCCAAAAACATCCGCCAGCGGAAAATCGGAGCGTGCCTGACGCTCTTCGTCGAGCAAGCCGCATTTGTAGGTGGATAAAAGTGTTCCGCCCCGCTCCACCCAGCCGCGTATTACTTCCGCCTGCGCATCCGACATGACTTCTACTTCCGGCAGTACCAACGCCTCAAATTTATCCAGCTCTCCCCTGGTGAGACGGTGTTCCGCCAAACTTTCCACCGGCCGCCCCGCATAGGTCAGAACTTCCAGAGCGCCCACCGTGGATTTTTGGAAGTCCACGGGCCGCTTCTCGCCTGCCAATGCCTCACGCGTGGAATCGCTGTAGAGCATCGCGGTACTCAACACCGGCCGAATTCCGACCAGCAGCGAATCGACATTTCGAATGTCTTCCCACGTCTCCTTTGCAACCGCGAACCAACGCTTCGAGAACCCCTGGCCATCAAGATCGTTGATAATGGGTGCATCCCCCACGATGAACGTACGGGCATTCTGAACGATAAGCGCGTCCGCCTGAATCCTGGGAATGGAACCGGGAAAAGTATCAAGGTAGCCCTGCTGGCTGAAAACACCGGCCTGATAATCTGGACGGCCCCAACCGCGCATCAGGATTGAACCGATGGAAATTCCCGTCGTAGTTGTAATTGGCTCGGCATAAATGAAACTCACTCTCTGCATAACTTCATTGGGCTGGATCTCCGGTCCGCCGTTCAACGAGATCAGCACCTGAGGCCGGTGCTTGCGAGCCGCCGCAATAATCTCGTCCAGCATATCGATCAGCGTGCGCTTTTTGTGCCATTCATAACGCTGGTACCAGCCCTCGGTAGTTTTGAATCCCTCCCGATAGGGATCGTTGGGATGATCATGGTTCCAGGCATCCTCCGTGTATTTGCAAAAGCAGAAAGGATTGATTCCCTGTCCCAGGTACTCGTGAAACTGTATGCCGTAGGTGTCGAGGAAAAGTTCATCAACTTCGTAGCGCAAGAAAATTTCGTCCATCATGCCCAGAACGTACTGACGATAGGGACTGTCGAGACAAGGCAGGAACCAGCGCATTCTCCGCCTCTGCTTTTCGCCATGTTCGTCGACCCACGCCCAATCCGGGTGATTGAATACCACCTGGTTGTTGTATTGCAGGCTGTAGTAGCAGATCGCGGCCATGCCCTGCCCGCGTGCGAGGCGAACTTCATCGCCGAAAAAGTCACCCTGAAGATGAGGATGCCTCACAGCGACATCGCTCGTGTAGAAGGCATAGCCCCAGTGGTCCTGCGAGTAGAGCATCAAGGCCTGCGCTCCCGCGTCACCAGCTGCGGTCATCGCAGCGGGAAGATTGATGTTAAAGTTTTCCTCGGGAGGAGTGTGGAATTCCCACTCCATTGATCGATAGGAATTGTTGGGAGGAATAATCTCGCGCGACGTGGATGCTGTTGCCGCAACCGACGACGCATTGCGGGCCTGCCAACCGAAACCGACTTCCTTCCGATCGACAGAACTGCGCAGGTCGCTATGGTAAAGCAGGAACTTACGCCGGGTTAGCCTCCCCGTGCCACGAATTGCCACAACGCCTCCCTTGACCTTTCAACACTCCATACTTCCGATATTTTGCTGCCTAACTTACTTTCAAGTACAAGGCGCCATAGCGCGGTGGATTCTCAATGGCGACTTCCAGGCGCGAACCCCGCGTTTGAACCGACAGCTCGTGCTCGCTTGGCCAAACCATTCTTGCTCCGACCACCTTAAGCCGTTGTCCATCTACGCTAAGTCTCACCCGTGGGATTCCCCGGTACTCTCCTTCCATCGCCGCCTCAACGGTATTCAAGAATTGCACGAGAACAAATTCGCCGCTTTGGTCATGGAAGAATGTCCCATGCAGATATTCGGTAAATGGCTCCGGCCGCAACTCCGCGATCGGCTCCTTAACCAACAGCCGCATGACATCCGGCACCCATTGTCTGATCCAGAATGGCCGCCATTGCATGGCCCAAAACAACGGGACTCCAAGATAGAGCGACTGCCCCTT
>JASHRB010000372.1 GCA_030037575.1 Candidatus Sulfotelmatobacter sp.
AGCAGATGCACGGCAAGGTCGCGGTCGCCGGTGTGAAACCAGGTAGGCTCGCCCAGTTGTCCCATTGCTTGCAAGCAAAGAAATGTGTCGCCCTTCACCCCCCAGCCGCGCTCCCGGCTGAGCAGGCCGGAGAGAACATAAGTGATGGAATCGACGTCCGGGGACACGTACAAGCCCCACCACATCAGATCGTCGCCCGTGTTGACCACGATCGTGATTTCTTCTGCGGGCATAACTTGCCGCAAGCCATCGACAAATTTGGCTCCGCCCGTGCCGCCGCTCAGCACGCAGATCACGCGGCCCTCTTTTCAGCGGCGAGGCCCTCGCGGTCGCTCGCGGCTTGCAGTCTTTCCCGGAGCAGTGCCGGCCGCGCGTTCAGCCAGGGCAAAAACTCAGGATAGACGGGCAAGCGCTGACGCAGCTGAAAGCCTTTGCTCTCGGTGCTCAAACGCAGTTGATCCAAGTGTGGCCACGGCTTCTCAGGATTGATGTAATCCGGGGTCAACGGCGAAACTCCTCCCCAGTCGTTGATGCCAGCGTCCAGCAAATCTCCATAATAGGGCGCATTGAGATTAGGAGGCGCCTGAATATTGACCTTGGGCATTAGCAAACGAGCTACCGCTAGCGTGCGCAGCATCTCACCCCGGCTCGGTTCGGGCGCCTGGGCCATGGGAATCGCGGGCTTGGCGCGGAAGTTCTGCACGATCACTTCCTGAATGTGCCCGTAGCGGTCATGCAAATCGCGAATGGCAAGCAGCGCATCGACGCGGTCTTCGCGGGTTTCGCCCACGCCAATCAAAAGCCCCGTGGTAAAAGGAACCCGGTGTTTTCCGGCCTCTTCCAGCGTGCGCAAGCGCTTCCATGGAACTTTGTCGGGAGCATGGTCGTGGGCTGCACCGGGAGCGAGCAGATTTGCGTTGGTGGTTTCCAGCATGAGACCCGTGCTGGCCGAAACTGCGGCTAATCGTTCGATCCATGGAGCGCTAAGCAAACCAGGATTGGGATGCGGCAGCAATGTGGTCTCGCGCAGAACCAGCTCGCACATGGCTTCGAGATAATGCAGCGTGGATTTATAGCCGAGATGCCGCAGCGTCTCGCGCACCTGGGGGAAGAGCCGTTCCGGCTTGTCCCCCAGGCTGAAGAGAGCTTCCGTGCAGCCAAGTTTTTCTCCGGCACGAGCAAGGGCGAGAACTTCATCGGGAGTCATGGTGTGCGCGCCCGGCTGGCCAGGATCGCGGCGGAAAGTGCAATAGCCGCAGTAGTCGCGGCAAAGGTTTGTCAGCGGCAGAAAAACTTTTCGCGAATAGGTGATTACGCCCGGCTTGAATCTCTCTTTGGCGGCGCGCGCGGCGGAAATGAGTGGGGGAAGATCTCGGTCGTCGCAGCGGATCAGTCGTAAGGCGAGTTCTCGCGAGATCGGCGGTCCGGGCGAGAGCTCGGCAAGCTCACGGGCACACCAAGAAGGCTCTTCGGAAAGCGCCGTATTCTCGAGAATTGCAATCACGCGGCCCGGCTTCCTCGAAGCTAGCGATGCCTCGAATCATACATCAGTTGTGATCGGCCGGAGCATAGGATGAGCGAGGGAAGAGGGCATAATATACGTGAGGAAGGGGAAGTCCGATAGCAAAGTGAAACTCGCTCCTGCCGAATTTCGACGGGCCATGGGATGCTTCGCCACCGGCGTGACCATCGTGACCGTTGACCTGGGTGGCGGAGTTCATGGCATGACCGCCAATGCGCTGGCTTCGGTTTCGCTCGATCCTCTTCTGTTGCTGGTGTGTGTCGACCGCAACGCTCGCATACACGCCCACTTGCACGCCAAGAGGAGGTTCGGGATTAACATCCTGGGCGAGCATCAGCGCGCGATTTCCGAATACTACGCACGGGCGCTGTCCACGCATGAACACGCGGAGGCTGAAGCTGGGGCGCGGTTTGAGCGCACAGCGCAGGGAACCCCGATTCTGCATGGGGCGCTCGCTTACCTCGAATGCAGGCTGAACTCGACGCAGGAGGCCGGCGATCACACCATTTTTATTGCGGAGGTGGAGGAGGTTGTGGTGCGCGATGGAGAGCCCTTGCTGTTTTTTCGCGGCCGCTATCGCAAGACGGGCGTGGAGATTTGAGATTGAAAAAGCCCCGGGCCACTCCTGTGGGAGACGCCGGGCGCTTGGTACGCGCAGACGTTTCCGCTATGCTCGGATGGGGACGATGTGCAGGACCAGCTTGCCTGTCGGGAATCGGCCGTGACGGGTCTCACAGACCCAATCCGATGATGATGATTCGCGTCGGGCTTGTCGTCGGTGTGACCGGCGGAAATTGGGAGCGATATCGAGTGGATTCGCGAGGAGGAAATCTTTTGCAGGAGAATTCATGGCGGAGATAAAAAAGACGGACGCGGAATGGAGACAACAGCTTACCCCGGAGCAGTACCATGTGACCCGCGAGGCTGGAACCGAGCAGGCCTTTACCGGCAAATATTGGAACACACACGAGGCCGGCACGTATCACTGTGTTTGCTGCGGCGAACCCTTGTTCGACTCCTCGACCAAGTTTGATTCGGGCACAGGATGGCCTAGCTTCTACAAGCCGACCGAAGACAATAAGGTCGAAGAGCGCAGAGACTCGAGCTTCGGCATGGTCCGCACAGAAACGCGGTGCGCAAAATGCGGTGCACATCTCGGGCACGTGTTCGAGGATGGGCCCGCGCCTACCGGTCTGCGCTACTGCATGAATTCGGCGGCGCTCGATTTGAAGACGAAAGATAGAAAATAAAGGGAGCTTCGGACCACGAAAAAGGCAAAAGGCACGCCCGCGCGTGCCTTTGATCGTTCGTTCGCAGGCTTCTTGCTTTGGTTACGCGCTGGCAACTGCGCCGATGGCTTTTGCGCCTTCGGCTGGTTTGGGAGCCTCTGCAGGTTTCGGCGCTTCCGCAGCTTTCTGCTGCGCCTTGGGCTGCTTGAGTTCGGCGCTGCGCACTTCGATGCCGCCCTTGAGCACCGCACCCTCTTCCACGCTCAGCCGGATGGTCGAAACGTCTCCTGTAACGGAGCCTTCGCTGCGGATGTCGACCCGGTCGGCGCATTCGATATTTCCGTTCACCTTGCCCATGACCACCACGTCGCGAGCGTTGATGTTGGCCTGCACCGAACCGTTGCGCCCGATCGTGACCCGGTGATCGGGCATGTTGATTTTGCCTTCGATGCGGCCATCGATGTACAGCGCTTCCGCGGCGGTGAGTTCGCCTTTGATGACGACGGTGCGGCCGATGGTGGCTTGTTCGATGGGAGCGCCGACGGTTTTGGTTTGGTTGTTTGGGGTTGCGTTCAAGGCTGGTGTGTTCGATTTACCGTTGTACGTGTATTCCGAGGGTTGCAGCATTGCGCCCGTCCTTAGGTTCCGCGCGGCACAGCCGGTGGCCGCTGTTTGCGGTAGTTCTGAAATCTTGGCCGTCAGTTGTTGTCCCCGGGGCCAAGCTGACTATCGCACACAGGTAAGCAATTTCTGAGATTACGGAAGATAGTGTCCGGTTGCGAGATTCGAAGTGGCCTAGTCGGCTTCCTCGAGGGATTGCGCTAGGCCTTCCCATTCCTTCACCAGGGCGGCGTGAGCGCCTTTGTATTGCTGCAATTCCTGCGACTGGCGCAGGCTTTCCTCGACCCCGACGAATTCCTGCATGGCCCTTTCGCATTGCGCGATTGCCGATTCGGCCCGATTGATCTCCGCTTCCAGCTGCCGAACCCTGTCTTCCATCTGTTTCCGTTTGAGGGGATTGATGCGCCTGGTTTTCCTGGCAACCGCCGCTTGCTTTTCATCCCCGTTGGAGGGCGCCTGAGCGGCTGATGCTGAAACAGGCTTGGCCGGCGACAACTGCTCACGAATCGTCGCTTCCTGCTGCGCGCCGCCCCCTTGTTTGCGCCAGATGTAGTCTTCGTAATTGCCCGGATAGGCCTCGACTTTCCCCTCGCCAATCTCAAACACGCGGGTGGCCAGCTTGTCGATGAAATAACGGTCGTGCGAAACGAAAACGACGGTGCCGGTGTAATTTGACAGCGCCTCGAGCAACACATCTTTCGCCAGCAAATCGAGATGGTTTGTGGGTTCGTCGAGCAGCAGAAAATTCGAGGGATGCAACAGAAGCCGAAGCAACGCATAACGGCCGCGCTCGCCGCCGGAAAGCACGCCGATCTTCTTAAACACATCTTCTTCGGAAAACAGAAAACATCCCAGCAGGCTGCGCAGCTCGGTTTCAGTCGATCGTGGCGACGCCTGGCCAAGATCGTCGATGATGCGCGCATCCTGATCAAGTTCTTTGTATTGATCTTGCGCGAAATAGTCGGCCTGGGCATTGTGGCCGAGCTTGAATTCCCCCTGCGTGGTTTTTTCTTCGCCGGCCAGCAGCTTGATCAAGGTCGATTTTCCCGCTCCGTTTACGCCCACCAGAGCAATGCGGTCGCCGCGCTCGATCAAAAAGCTTACGTTGCGAAAAACTTCTTTCTGGGTGCCCGGAGGAAGGCCATCCTGCGACCCGCGCGCCGCATAAACCTTTGCCACATTGGAGAACTCCGCCACAATGCGGCCACTCGGTTTGGGCTGCGGGAAGGAGAAGTGAATCGTCTTTTCTTCGGGAGGAATCTCGATGCGTTCGATTTTTTCCAGCTCTTTAATCCGACTCTGCACCTGCTTCGCCTTGGTCGCCTGATAACGAAAGCGGTTGATGAACACTTCCAACTGCTCGATCCGGTCGCGCTGACTGTGGTACGCGGCCTGCAGCTGTTCGTTACGGCGCGTCTTTTGCGTCAGAAATTTCTCGTAATTGCCGGGGTAAAACCAGAAGCGCTTGTTCCAGATTTCGGCGATCTTGTCGACGGTCACATCCAGAAAGTAGCGGTCATGCGAGATGAGCACAATGGCGTGCGGATAATCGCTCAAGTATTCTTCCAGCCAGTTGCGCGCTTCGAGATCGAGATGATTCGTCGGTTCATCGAGCAGCAAAAGATTCGGCTTTTCCAATAGCAGTTTCGCCAGTGCCAGCCGCATCTGCCACCCGCCGGAAAATTCCTGCGTTTGCCGCTTCCAATCTTCCTTGGCAAAACCCAGGCCCATCAAAACTCGTCCGACTTCCGCTTCCATCGAGTATCCGTCACGCGTGCGGAATTCATGCTCCAGGCTGTGATACCGGTCAGCCACCGCGTTGTATTCCTCGCTTGCGGGATCAAGTTCGGCGAACTGGTCGAGCAGCGTTCCCAGTTCCTGCTCCATGGCGCGTAGATGGTCGAAAACCGACAGGCACTCGGCGAACACGGTTCGGCCGGAGAGCGATAGACCATCCTGCGGCAAATATCCTGCAGTGGTGCCTTTCGCCACTGTGAGCGCGCCGCCATCAAGGGTTTCGATCCCGGCGAGAATTTTCATCAGCGTAGTCTTGCCGGTGCCGTTCGCCCCGACCAGGCCGACGCGGTCGCGTGGCGTAATCAGCCAATCGCAGTTTTTAAAAAGAAGTTTGTGGCCGAAGCGTTTTCCGGCAGCGGAAAGCTGAATCATGGGCTGAAACTATCGTCTCACGAAGCCCTGCGGAGTGCGAAACCAGAAGCGGGGATAGCCACGGAGGATCCCTAGTCTAGTCTGTCCGAGAAATCATTTGTCGGCTGACCTGTTGTGGCCAGCTTCGCGCAGAACCACAACAAGTAGTGGTCGAAACAAGTCAATTCCGAATACTCGGACACACTCCTAGACTAGGGTCGGGTCCATTGCTCCCGCCGACCAAAGAAACACGCGGAACTTGCCACCCATGGACCCGTTACAGGCTGGCCCCAAAAGGATTGATGTTAAGGAGCAGCCGCGCGAGAATTGCGGGCCTCTGCGTATCTTCTCGGCAACTCATCATGAAACTGAATACGCTCGAGCGCGCGGTCAACCACCGTTTCCAGCTCGTGCGCATATTTCACTTCGCGGCCTTTGGCAAGGCGTTTTCGCGCTTCATGGGGGCTGAACCATGTTGGCCTGCGCTGCGCTTCGTCGGGGCGCCGCAATTGGTGAACTTCCATCAGGAAAGCCTTGACGACATATTCCTGCACGCCGTCCGGCTGCCAGAAAACGCCTTTGGAGTGAATGTAGAGATGGAAGTGGCGCGGCTCGATGGTTCCGATCGCTCCCGCCTCTTCAGCCGCTTCGCGTTCGGCCGACTGGCTGTGCGAAAGGCGCGCCATGGGAGCTCCCTTGGGGAACGTCCACTTGTTGCCGCCGTTGGTATTCACCAGCAGAAATTCCACACTCTCGCCCTGCCGGCGATAACAAACTGCGGCAACTTGCAGTGGCAACGAATTCGAAGCCCGTGCCAAATCCTGCGGCCTCCCGCAATCGATGTTAGTTGCAAGATATTTCATCAGTGTTA
>JASHRB010000028.1 GCA_030037575.1 Candidatus Sulfotelmatobacter sp.
CGGCTGCGCCCTTTCTCGGACGCTGGGACCTGACGCTGCGAGCTCCGGATCGAGAATATCCCTCCTGGTTGGAACTGCGCGAGGAATCGGGAACGCTGAAAGCGGAAATGGTGGGACGCTGGGGGAATGCCCGGCCGCTTCCCAAAGTCGAACTCGCACATGGCACTCTAACCTTCGTCTCGCCCAAGGAAGAGGAGGACCGTCCCGACGATATGGTGTTTCAGGGCAAGCGGGTAGGAGAAACCTTGGCGGGGACAACCACCGGCCCGAAGGGAGAACTTTGGTCGTGGACCGGGCAGAAAGCCCCGCTTCTAAAGAGACAAGGTACCCCGACGTGGGGAAGCTCGGTGACGCTGTTCAACGGGAGGGACCTTACCGGCTGGAAAGAGGACAAACCCGGAGCGTCCCCGGCGTGGAGGGTCGAAGACGGAATCCTGGTCAGTCCCGGGCGCGGCCCTGAACTGATCAATCAGGCCAAGTTCGAAGATTTCAAGTTGCATATCGAGTTCAACTGCGCTCCGAATTCGAACAGCGGGGTTTATTTGCGCGGCCGTTACGAGATCCAGATCGAAGATAATTCGATCCAGGAACCGCCGAGCCACCATACCGGCGGAGTGTACGGTTTTCTGGCTCCGTCGCCGGAATTGCCTCGCCGGCCCGGAGTCTGGCAGAGCTTTGATATTACCCTGGTCGGACGGACGGTCAGCGTAGTGCAGAACGGCCAAACCATTATCGATCATCAGGAAATTCCGGGGATTACCGGCGGTGCGCTCGATAGCCACGAGGCGCTGCCGGGACCGATCTACCTGCAAGGCAGCGAAGACGGTCATGTCTCTTTTCGCAACATTGTGGTTACACCGGCCAAGACGCGGGCCGGGTCGCGCAACGATTCCTAAGGATTACGCATGACCCGCTTCTTAGAGGACATCCTCCGCCAGCCAGACGAGCTCCGTCAGACGCTGCGTTATCTGGCGGGAGCCGGGCGGCATCAGCTGGAAGAAGCGGCAAGAACCCTCGCTCATGCGCGCCACATGTACTTGACCGGAATCGGCAGCAGTTGGCACGCTGCCTTGTGCGCCGCGCCCCTTTTTTCCGCTGGCGCCCGTCCTGTGTATTTGCAGGATGCAGCCGAACTGCTGCACTTCGGCGCTTTTCCGCCCGATGCCGTGATCGTCGCTATCTCGCGCACCGGCAAGAGTGTGGAGATCGTTCGCCTGTTGGCGAAGGCTCGCGAGAGTGGCGCGCTGGTCATCGCCATAACCAATTCCGAAGATGGACCGCTCGCGCGCGAGGCGCAGATTCCCGTTATTGTGCCCGTTCCCTTCGATCATGGAATCTCGGTCAACACCTATACCACCCTGGTGGCCGCCGCCGCTGTCCTGGCCTCAGTTACACTGCATCCTCTGGATGACGCGTTGCTCACCATCCTGGCAGGCGTCATCGACTCGGCCGCTCAGTCGATGGGAACCTGGCAGGAGCAGATTGCCCGCTCCACTTGGCCCGTGCCCCGCGCGAACTACTACTTTCTCGCTCGCGGTTCCAGCCTGGGGAGCTGCCACGAGGCTCGCTTGTTATGGGAAGAAGGCGCGAAGTGCCCCGCTACCGCTCTGGGAACTGGCAGTTTTCGGCACGGTCCGCAGGAAATGGTGGCCCAAGGCCTGCGCTTAGGAATCTGGATCGACGGGCGGCGCATGCGCGAGGGGGATCTGGCGGTGGCGCGAGATCTCGGGCGCTTAGGCGCTTCCGTCATGCTCATCGGCCAAAACCTACCCGACGATGCGGCGGACTTGGTGCTCCACATTCCCGAAGTGTCGCCGGAATGGCAATTCCTGATCGATGCCATCCCCGCGCAACTCGCGGCGGAGCGCCTGGCGCGGGTGTCGGGCGTGGACTGCGATTCTTTCCGCCTCTGTTCCTACATCGTTGAAGACGACGGGGGGCTGCTGCAGGAACCTGGGCGCGCCCAAGCCCTGGCCGGAACCGATGGCAAAGGGGCGGCGCCTGCGCTCGAGCCAAAGTTTGGCAAAGGGATGTGGGTTCCCTGGAAGGAAGTCATAGTCCGAGAAGGCAACGAGTAGCCGACAATTTGAAGATACGCGACTGAGGGAGAGCCAAAAAACATGAGCAAATATTCGCGTCGTGAGTTTCTCGGACTCGGCGCCGCGGCGGCGTCTGGATCTTGGGCGAGCAGGACATTTCTATTGGAACCCGAGTCACTCTGGTCATCCGAAATCCCGGCCGCCACTGACCGCGTCCGTTTTGGAATGATCGGCGTCGGCATGCAGGGATCGGGCCTGCTTGCGGATGCCATCGAATTGCCGGGGATCGAGTGCGTGGCCGCGTGCGACCTTTACGACGGGCGGCATACCCTTGCCCGGGAGATTACGGGCAAGCCGGATCTGCCGGTGACCCGGCGTTATCACGAGCTGCTGGAGAACCGCGAGATCGACTGCCTCGTCGCCGCCGTGCCCGACCACTGGCACAAGCAGGTGGTGGTCGATGCCGTGAACGCAGGCAAGGACATTTACTGCGAGAAACCGATGTCGCACACCGCCGCCGACGGAGCGGCGATGCTCGAAGCCGCCCAGAAAACGGGGCGCATCGTGCAGATCGGCTCGCAACGCGTGAGTTCGCTGATCTGCAAGAAAGCCAAAGAGCTGATCGCGCAGGGAACGATCGGGGACCTGGTTCTGGTCGAAGGGTGGCTGGGCCGCAACGATCCCACGGGCGCCTGGGAGTATCCCCCTCCCCCGGACCTGTCTCCCGAGAATCTCGACTGGGACACATGGCAGGGTACAGCCCCGAAAAAAGCGTTCGATCCCTACGCGTTTGCCCGCTGGCGCTGCTGGAAAGAATATGGCACAGGCTTGGCCGGAGACCTGCTGGTGCATTTGATCAGCGGCATGATGTTTATGCTGAGCATCAATGAGCCGCCGAAGCAGGCGACTTCGGTCGGCGGCATCCTGCGCTGGAAAGATGGCCGCAACATGCCGGATGTGCAGGCAACGATTTATTACTACGGCCAGCTCCCGGTCTACATGCGGCTCAATCAGGGCACGGAAATGCCGGAGACGTACCGCTTTCAGGGATCGAAAGGCATCCTCGAAGTTACCGAGTTCGGGCTTAGTTACACCCCGCAGTCAGGCAAGGATTCCGCGCCCAGCTACTACGATGCCGGATTCCCGAAGGAGATGCGCACGGGCTATGAGAAGCAGTGGCACGAGGAGAATGATCCCAAGCTCGGCCAGGAACCTATGCCGGAATCGATATCGTTTCGTGGGCCCGATTACGACGACATGAAGCCGCATCTCTGGACATTTTTCCAGGCGGTGAAATCGCGCAACCCGGTCGTCGAAGATGCGCTGTTCGGTCATCATGCGGCCTTGGCCTGCCATATGGCCAATGAGTCGTACTTCCGCCAGAAGGCGGTGTGGTGGGATCAGGCGACGAAGACCATTAAGAGCTAGGGGAAGCAAGCGGTCGGGGGGCCGAGGCCCTGCTGCCGTTGGGGGTGGGCAGATGAAGAGCTCAATTCCGAAGCTATTCTGGTTGTATCTTGGCGTGTTCATTCTGGTTCCCGGTCTGGCCGCGCAGGATACCGCGTCATTGACCGGGACCGTTCGCGACGCGAGCGGAGCGGTGGTGCCGGCAGCAGCTGTTGTCCTTAAGAATGTGGGCACCGGAATCAACCGCAAATTGGTGACCAACTCGGATGGAGAGTACGTGGCTGCCGGCATGCAGCCCGGCACTTACGATCTGACGGTCACCGCGCAAGGATTTCGCACTTATAGGGCCGAGGGCGTGGTCTTGCGCGTCGCCTCGAATTCCCGCCTCGATGTGGCGTTGCAAGTAGGTAGCCTGACCAGCGAGATCACCGTCGAAGGCGGGAAGCTGGCGCAGGTGGACACCCAATCCTCGACCTTGGGCGGAGCCATCACCGGCAGCGAAGTG
>JASHRB010000373.1 GCA_030037575.1 Candidatus Sulfotelmatobacter sp.
CGAATCATTTTGTCAGTGATGAGCCCAAACCACCGTTCCACTTGATTGAGCCAGGAACTGCTGGTGGGTGTGAAATGGAAGTGAAACCGGCGGCGCTTCTTGGGTTTGAGCCAACGTTGCACGGCGACGCTCTTGTGGGTGCTGTAGTTGTCGAGAATGAGGTGGAGATCGAGTTCCGGGGGCACTTGCTGGTCCAGTTGGTGGAGGAATTTGATGAACTCTTTGCCGCGATGGCGCGGCAGGCAACTACCAATGACCTTGCCATTGAGGATATTGAAGGCGGCCAACAGAGTGGTGGTTCGGTGCCGCTTGTAATCGTGCGTTTGGCGTTCCGGCAATCCCGGCCGCAGGGGCAGAAGGGGAGCGGTTCGGTCCAACGCCTGGATCTGGCTCTTGTACCCCACCTAAGAATGCACCGGTCTCGAACGCAGCCCCACGTCTTGTGCGTGTGACACACCCGTTCCATCCACTCAGCGGGCGGCAACTGATCTGTGTGGGCGACCGGTATAACCGTTTTGGCATGACGCTGCTGCTCGAGGTGAATGATGGGGCGATTTGTGCGGTTCCACCGCAGTGGACGGATGTTGTTGCAGCCGATCCCGAGATCATCCTGGGCGGGCAGCGGGCGCTGTTCCGTGTAGCCGACCTATTGGAGCTTGCCTGCCTGGTCGACCGGCTGAAGCCGCGAGCTTCGTCGGAAAAGTGAAGATGGTAGCGTAATGCAAATTATGCCGCTAATGTAAATATAAAGATGCCGCTTAATCGATGCCAGCTCAACGTGTGTAAGGAATTAATGCAATGTAATCAAGATATACAACATTAATTGTTCTTGACACGCACATATTATGCGGCATAATGAAATTAACGATTAGGTACGCTGAGTCGGAGAGTGCACGGTGACCGCAAAGAGAGATCGCAAGAATCCCAAGCTCCTGGCTCTGCTCGAAGAAGGCACCCTGAATCCGGCACCGGGGAAGATCAAAGATTCAAAATTTCGCGATGGCGAGTTCTTCGACCCTCACGACATCGTGCAGGTCAAATACGAAATGCTGCGCCGCGTATCGGTCGAGAACGCACCGGTGACCGGCGCAACGGAGCAATACGGCGTATCCAGGCCGACGTACTATCAGGCCAAAGCGAGCTTCGAGGAGGCGGGGATCGCCGGGTTGGTGCCCAGGAAGAGGGGCCCACAGGGGCCGCACAAAGTGCAGGGCAAAGTGCTCCAGTTCGTCCACGAGGAAGTAGTTGCCGGCAAGCCAATTCGAGCGCGCCAACTGGCCAAACAGATCCTGAAGAAATTTGGCGTCGATATCCACCCGAGGACGATCGAGAGGGTAGTAAAAAAAACTTTGCGGTGACGCCGCGCAGTGACGATTCCGCTCACCAAGGGTCTGATGATGTGGCTCAATACGAAGCCCTTCGCAATACCGCGCTCGGTCAGGCGCTGCCGGCCGAGGCTCGCTCAGATCTCCAGCTCTTTCTCCGTCGCGGCCTCTGGGGTTGGGCACGAGTACGGGCTGCTGCTGGCGCGAGCCCGTCAAGGCCTCGAGCATCGTTGAGCTTCCCCACCGGGGAAGAATCCGCAACCGTCATTTCTATCTTTGCCGCCATGGCCATGGGCGCCTGACGCCGAGGAGCAACCCTATGAACGAATCCGCGAAAGTGCAGCCTCATCATCTGAAACGGGCCGCCTACCTGTACATTCGACAGTCCTCGATGCGACAGGTCATCGAGAACGTGGAGAGCACGAAGCGTCAGTACGCATTGGACAGACGCGCCATAGCGCTCGGCTGGCGCGAAGATCAGATCATCGTGGTAGATAACGATCAGGGTGAATCGGGCGCATCGGCCGCATGGCGCGAGGGGTTTCAGCATCTGGTCGCTGAGGTGAGTATGGGCCGGGCAGGCATCGTGATGGGATTGGAGGTCTCGCGCCTGGCGCGCAACAACGCCGACTGGCATCGTTTGCTCGAGATCTGTGCGCTGTACGATACGCTGATCCTCGATGAGGATGGTGTTTACGATCCGGCCAACTTCAACGATCGTCTTCTGCTGGGCTTAAAGGGAACGATGAGCGAAGCCGAACTTCACGTGCTGAAAGCCAGGCTTCGCGGCGGAATCCTGAACAAAGTGCGGCGCGGTGAGTATCGCTGTCAGTTGCCCACTGGCTTCGTGTATGACGAGGCCGGCAATGTGACTCTCGATCCCGATGTGCAAGTCAGAGACAGTTTCGTCCACTTCTTCGAGACGTTCGCACGCGTCGGCTCGGCCTGCCAAGTGGTGAAGGTATTCCGCAAGGAGGGTCTGAATTTTCCATCCCGGCGTACCGGTGGCCGCGACATAGTGTTTCGGCCCTTGACTGCATGGACTGCGATGCGCGTGCTGAAAAACCCGCGATACGCGGGCGCATACGCGTACGGACGCGGGCGCTACCGCCGAGCCGCTGACGGGAAGATGGTAGTCCAGAGAAAGCAAGACAGCGGCGACTGGCTCGCTTGCATCCCCAACGCCCATCCCGGTTATACCAGTTGGGAGCAATATCAGCAGAATCTCAAGCTGCTTGAGTCCAAAGAACATACAAACTGGCGCGCAGTTCCCCGCCGCGGGAGGGCGCGGCGCTGTTACAGGGACGAGCAGTGTGCGGCCGATGCGGAAGACATTTCCGCCTCACCTATCACAGCAAGCAGCGCAAGACAGAGGCTCGGTACTTTTGCGATAGTGCTCCAAGCGGCCTCGGCGAGCCGAACTGCCAATCCATCGCCGCACCGCCGGTTGATGAGGCCATCGGGGCTCTGGTTGCCGAGAGCATGACGCCTGCTGCCGTTGCGTTGGCGCTCGAGATCCGGCGGGAAATCGAAGCCCGGCAGGAAGAGGCCGACCAGCTGCGCTGTCGCTCCATAGAACACGCGCAGTATGAAGCCGACCTGGCGCAACGCAGATTCATGCTGGTCGATCCGGGCAACCGGCTGGTTGCCAGTACGCTTGAAGCAGCCTGGAACGACAAATTGCGTGCGCTCGCTCAGGCACGGGAACAGCTGGAACGCGCGCGGCAACAAGATCAGGTTCTTCTGGACGATGCGATCCGCCAGCGGCTGGTCACGATGACAACAGACTTCAAGAAAATCTGGAACGATCCGGCTACGCCAAATCGAGAGCGCAAACGATTGCTCGCCTATATCATCGAAGATGTCATGCTGATCAAGCTTCCGGAGCAAGGCACCACCAGGGTTCATGTCCGCTTCAAGGGCGGCAAAACCGAAACGCTTACGGTCAAGAATCCCACAACCCTCGCGCAGTTGTTGAAGACTCCGTCCGCGGTCGTCCAACTCGTCGACAAGCTCCTCGACGACCACATCTATGACGAGATCGCCGCAATCCTCAACGAACAAGGGTTTCGTCCTGGCGGATCAGCTCGACCGGGGCGCAGCAACGCCCGCTTCACAGCCCAGCGAGTTGCATACCTCGTCCGCGAATATGCTCTCCGCTCACGGTACGATCGGCTTCGCGACCGCGGTATGCTGACCAACGCAGAAGCAGCGGCTCGCCTCGGCGTTCACGAATGCACGGTCGAGGAGTGGGCAAAACATGGCCTGATCAAAAGGTATGCCTATAATGGGCACTGGTATCTCTACGAGTTGCCGGAATCAAACGTACCAACTAAGCATAACGGTCGATGGGACCGGCTCTCAAGTCGAGCAGTGGACTTCAGGACAGGAAAAGAAGAAAAACCCTCTCCTACAATCGAAAGAGGTGTAGTGTGAAGCCAGTTACTTTTCATCGACGCAGAGTACCAACGCCCGGTCTGGCGGGTCGAGATACAGGCCGACGACGTCCCGCACCTTGTCTTCAAACTTCGGATCCTTGGAAATCTTGAACTTCTCGACACGGTGGGGCTGGATGTCGTAATGCTGCCAGACGCGCTGTACCATCATGCGCGACACCCCCAACTCTGCGGCCAGTACGCGGACGCTCCAGTGGGTCGCGTTGGCCGGTCTGGTCTTCAAAGTTGTGTCCAGAATCTTCTGTTCCATTTCCGGTGTGAGTGCCCGGCGTGAGCGCTTGCGTGGTTTCGACTTGCGAATGCCCTCGATCCCACGCTCGGTGAAGGCGACCCGCGCTGCCAGAATGGTCGGTCGGGACAAGCCTGTTCGTTGCGCGATCGAGTAGTTTGACACGCCCTGGCTTGCCAGTAGGATCACCTGGCATTTGCGGGCCGTCTTTTGTGGCGTGGTACCTGCCCGAGCCATCGATTCCAATTGACTTTTCTGGGCCTCATCGACCTGCAGAGCAGTTGCGTGAACAAACATGCCTGTATTGGATCACGAATTCGTACCATTGTAAATAATTAAATGGGACGGGACACTAGCTCAGAGGTGATTGCCCTCCTGGCGAACGATGTGTCAGTGAGCAAAGGTGCTCGGCAGCCGGGGTTGACCATTGCTTCCATCAATCATCGAGCGGCGCATCGGCGCGGTTGCCGCGCACCTGGTTGATCACTCTATTTAACGGCTCATCGCGCCATAATGAGTCTTTCCGTCGCCTATGCCTCCCAACGCTGACTCCCGCGTGCTCCAGCACTTTCGTGATTATTTGAAGATCGAGAAAGGGTTGGCGGAGCTTTCGATCGCGGCCTACAGCAGGGATATTCAACAATTTTCCCAGTCGCTAGAAAAACACAAACGCCGCCTGTTAACTGCCCACCAGTCGGACATTCGCATTTTTCTGCAGCAGCTCGCCTTGCACCAGGTCGATGGGCGCAGCGTGGGACGCAAGCTTTCGGCGCTGCGCCATTTTTATCACTATCTGCTGTTGGATAAGAGAATTGAACATGACCCGACGTTGAATATCGAGTCACCGAAGCAATGGAAAATTTTGCCCAAAGCGTTGGCGCGGGACGAAATGGAGGCAACCCTAGCGGCCGCCCTCTCAAAAAGCCAGGCGGCGTCGAACGAAGGCAGGCAGAAAGCGGCTGTAATCGCGCTTCGCGATCAGGCGATGCTGGAAACTTTTTATGCAGGCGCGTTGAGAGTGTCGGAAATTATCGACGCGAAACTCGAAGACCTGAAACTCGAAGCGGGCTACATGCTGGTACGCGGCAAAGGCGACAGAGAACGAGTTGTACCTCTGGGAAAGTCCGCGCAGGATGCGCTGTGGAAATACCTGTCGCAGGCGCGGCACTTACTGATGGCGGGCAAGCGCAACAAACGCTGGGGAACGGCGAACCACGCGGGGTCGCCTCTGATTTTTATCGCGCGAGGAGGATGCAAACTCACTCGGCAGCGCGTGTGGCAAATGGTTCGTGCAGCATCGGCTGCTTCCGGACGCGCGGCTTCGCCGCACATGCTGCGGCACTCCTGCGCCACGCACATGGTTGAAAACGGTGCGGACTTGCGGACCGTGCAAACGATTCTCGGTCACGCTGATATCTCAACGACGCAGGTCTACACCCATCTTGCGCTCGAGCGGTTGCGCAAGGTTTATCGGAATCACCATCCAAGAGCCAAGGCGAGATGATTGCCAGCAAACACGCGAAAACCGTTGTCGCCAATG
>JASHRB010000374.1 GCA_030037575.1 Candidatus Sulfotelmatobacter sp.
GGACCCGCGCGCGTTCCATATTCTATTGAATAATTGGATGTCAGAACATTGAACTCCTGCAGAGCGTCGATCGAGGGTACCACGCCAAGAGCTCCCGAGGTCAACTCGCCATCGTCAACTCCGTCATAGAGCCAGTCCGTCCGATTCTCCCGGGATCCACCGAATGACAAAGAAAAAGAACCGCGGATCGATGTTTCGCTGCCACTGCTGGCTCCGCCGGAAAAGAAATCGGACGGTTGATCGCCGGTAGATACGCCCGGAGCGAGCGTGGCCAACTCGACGAAATTGCGACCATTCAAGGGAAGATCCATAACCTGCTCTGAGTGAACTACCTGACTGAGTGAGGCGTTCGTGGTCTCAACCGCGACGGGGTTGGCCTCCACCGTGACGTTTTCGCTTATGGTGGACGGCGACAGGGTAAAATTGACCTCCGGGCTTCCTTCAGCTTCCAGGACGATGCCCGACTTTACGACCGGTTGGAAACCACGAGCTGCCACTCGGATGCTGTACTTTCCGATCTGCATGACATTGGCTACGAAACGGCCAGCGGAATCGGTGGTAAGCAGGCGCTGCACATTAGTTGTCGTCTCAGTGATGGTTACGGAAGCTTTCGAAATGGACGCTCCGGAAGAGTCGGTCACGCTTCCCAGTATTGATCCCGTCGATTGTGCGTGTGCCAAGCAGCAGAGAACCGCTAATTGGAAAAAGAGAACAGTTCTGTCCCAATACGAGCCCTTGATCATGGTGGCCCCCGGTTGAAACGATTCAATTAATGCTGGGACGGCTTTTTATCCCAAGGCCGGTTCCCTTGTCAACCATTAAATTTACCTGTCGCCAATATCTCGGCCGGGTCGGTTGCCGTCTCCATGCAAACATGACTCGCGGATGGAATTCGCTCTGCCGCGCGGTGAGGCCAAAAATTCGACCCGACTTTGCAAATCACTTTTTCTGCGATGACCTTGCGCGAGAAGGCATGGTTGTTGGCTGCAAGCTGCGGTCGTTTTCTAAATCTGGAGGAAACGTTGCATAATGCAGTGGAGGGCCACGTGAGCTAACCTAGCGAATCACTCCGCGTTCTGTCCCGTAATCGGGTGGAGAAAAAGCTATGTCCAACATGAAGCAGATCGCGAAGATGGCGCGGGTCTCGCTTGGAACCGTATCGCACGTGCTCAATAACTCCGCCACGGTCAGAGAACCAGTTCGCAACCGCGTGCTCGAAGCTGTTCAAGCATTAGGTTATCGGCCGAACCAAGTAGCGCGAGGTCTCCGTCGCGTCAAAACAAGCATGATTGGGATGATTATCCCGGACATTACCAATCCGTTTTTCCCGGCTGTAGTTCGCGGTGCCGAAGACGTATCCTTCTCCAATGGATATCGTCTTATTCTTTGCAATTCAGACAATCACCACTCCAAAGAATTGGTTCACCTGAATGAGCTTCGCTCGTTTCTCCCGGCTGGTCTCATTGTCATTCCATCGAACTTCAGCGATCTCACCGCCCAGGCGGAAGTGTACCGCCGAGCCGGCACAGGTGTGGTCTGCATCGACCGGCTCCCGACAAACTGGAGCGGTGACAGTGTAACGGCTGATAACGAGGAGGGCGCCTACAAGGCAACACGACATCTGCTTCGGTTGGGACATTCTACGCTTGCCACCATCACGGGGCCGCTGCATCTCACCAACGCGAACGACCGTCTTGGCGGCTTCAAGCGCGCTCTGCGGGAAGCAAAAGTGAAGCTTGCTCCCGAGTACGTTCAAGAGGCGACCTTCGACAAGGCTGGCGGCTACTCGAAGACTCTCACTTTGCTGCGTTTAATTCCACGCCCGACCGCCATTTTCGCGGGAAACGACATGATTGCTCTTGGGTGCCTTTTAGCGATCCGCGAAGCCGGCCTTCGTTGTCCGGAGGACGTATCGCTGATTGGCTTCGATGATCTTGATTTCGGCGAGACGACTAATCCGGCTCTTTCATCCGTCTCTCAATCCGGGTATCAACTGGGCGCGACGGCAGCCAACATTCTTGTCGAGCGTATAAAAGGCAATTCAGATCCTCCCAAACATGTGGTTCTCGAAACATCTCTGACGATCCGCAGTTCGGCGGCCCGTGCACCCAACTAAAGGGTGAAAATCTCCAAAACATCCGAGAGGATAGGGTGCTTGACAACTGCGATGGGCGGCTCGTATAAATTCTGGTCTTGGAATG
This sequence comes from Candidatus Sulfotelmatobacter sp., assembly GCA_030037575.1. GTDB lineage: Bacteria > Acidobacteriota > Terriglobia > Terriglobales > Acidobacteriaceae > Sulfotelmatobacter. The sequence goes on from JASHRB010000374.1 coordinate 2,202, forward strand.
AAACGTTTCAATTTAGGAACATTCCGATGGATCCTGATCGCAGATTGTTTTTTCGATTGTGGGGGGGGGGCGCTGGTAAGCAACATTTTGCCGACTCCAGCAATTAACCTGGCAACGAGTGGCTATCCGGTTCCCAGTCGTCCAATCTCCGGTACGCAGAAAGTGATTATTGACACAGATCCGGGTGTAGACGATGCTTTCGCGCTTTTCTTGGCAATGCGTTCTCCGGAATTGCAGGTTGAGGCGATAACTGCGGTGGCCGGCAACGTGCCTCTTAGCGTAACGTTGCCCAACGCCCTTCGACTTACTGAGATCGCCGGCCGGAGCGATATCCCTGTGGCGGGAGGTGCCGCATCTCCCTTAATGAGGAAATTGGTAGATGCATCGTATGCACATGGGAACAACGGCCTAGCTGGCGTTGCCTTTCCTGCAGCGAAGCTTGCACCAGTCCAGGACCGAGCGGCGGACCTGATCTGCAGAATTGTGCAGGCCAATGCCGGCGCGATCAGCATCATTGGAATTGGACCCTTGACAAATATAGCCTTGGCCCTGCGGCAGGATCCCGAAATAGCATCCATGATTCACAGCATTGTATTAATGGGAGGATCATTCTCTGGGGGCAACGTAACACCCGCTGCGGAGTTTAATTTTTATGTTGATCCCGAGGCAGCGAGCATCGTGTTCGGCTCCGGAATTCCGCTTCGCATGGTGGGGTTGGACGTTACTCGCAAGGTGGAGCTTACCCAGCGGCACATTGAGAAACTTCAGGCAGCCTCTGGACCGGTAAGCGAAGCGGCAGCTCGTATCGGGAACTCTGCTCTCCAGATGCAGCGTGCGGCGAGTTCGCCTGGACGTATGCACTTACATGACCCGTTGGCTGTCAGCTGTTTAATAAATCCTGACATTATTACCTTTGAGGATTATCACGTGGCGATTGAAACGTCTGGAACCATCACTGCAGGAGAGAGCGTAGGTTGGAAGCATCCTCCACTTACCTATTCAGCACCGCTGCAAACGGCCATTCCGACCACTAATGCTCGGTTCACGGTAAATGCCAGAGTGGCCACCCAGGTCGACTCCGAGAAGTTCTTCGAACTGCTGATTTCCCGTTTAACTCGGGAGCATTCATGAACGATTATTTTCCGAACTCGAGAGGAATCCGATGAACCCAGATTTCAGGCTGAAGAGCGTCTGCCGGACATGTGCACTCGTTTGCTTGCTCGCGCCCTTTTGTTGGGCACAACCGGGCCGCTATGTGATTGTCGATCAGGACGCCCGGGGACCTGCCGGTACAGACATGAACTCAATCCTCGTTTTCTTGCAATCGCCAACCGTAAAGGTATTGGGGATCACAGTCGTAACCGGCGATGACTGGCGCAATGAGGAAGTGGCGCACACATTGCGGCTCCTCGAATTGGTTGGGCGGGCCGAAATACCTGTAATTCCGGGCATGGACACTCCCCTGCTTCGGACTAAGGAATGGACCAATCTTTGGGAACAGAGGTGTGGCAAGGTCCTCTACCAGGGCGCATGGACAAATCCTCTCTCTGCACACGATCCGGAGAAGGTCCCTGATCTGGCGGAAGGCAACCCAACCATCAAAGCCTCGACCGAAGACGTCGCCCATTTTATGAGTCGCATGGTTCGCCAGTACCCACATCAAGTCACAATTTATGCCGCCGGGCCCATGACTGATATCGCTAGCGCGATTCTGTTCGATCCCGAGTTTGCTTCCCTTGCGCAGGAGCTGGTTATCATGGGCGGAAGCATCAACCCACATACCGATAATCCCGAGTATCTGGACAGTCCCAGACGCGAATTCAATTTCTGGTTTGATCCCGAGGCAGCAAGCATCACCCTTCATGCCGCCTGGCCCAAGATCACAGTAACAACCGTAGACGTTTCTATCGAAACTCATCTAACGAAGGAAATGTTGGCCGAAATCGGCAAGTCCAAAGAGCCCGTGGCACAGTACATCACTCGCTACACGCGCAGGCCAGGCGACTATCTTTGGGATGAACTGGCCGCCGCTGCATGGCTGGATCCTACGCTGATCACTCGGGAACGGTATGTGTACATGGATGTGAGCGTGGACAAGGGTGTTAGCTACGGAGATACGCTTGTCTGGACCGATCGCGACAAACCAATGATTTCGTTGCAGAAAGTGCATGCGCAAATGGACGTAGATTGGCCGAAATTTCAGCAGATGTTTACCCGGCTGATGTCGGCTCCGACACCCGACTCGCGAGATCCAAAGATGCTCGATCACACGCCGGCCGTCGGCTCGCGGTAGAAAAAAAGACATTTGGACTCTATGACTCCTCCCACGATAGCCATCGTTGGCAGCGCCAACATTGATCTCACTACGTTTACTCAGATATTTCCCAAACCAGGTGAGACGGTTCTTGCCGATAAATTCGACCTGGGATTCGGTGGCAAAGGCGCCAATCAAGCGGTCGCGGCTCGGCTCTGCGGAGCGCAGGTAGTGATGGTAGCTCGCGTGGGCAACGACCTTGTTTGGTCCCGCAACCATCCAGAACTTTCATCGGCACGGCATCGGTACGAGTCATGTGCGCCAGGTGGAAGGTGTGTCAAGCGGAGTAGCACCAATTTTTGTTGATGCGACCGGCCAGAATCGTATTTTGGTTGTTAAAGGAGCAAACGATGAACTGCGGCCGACGGACGTCGATGCGGCAGCAGAACTGCTGAAAAAGGCTGACTGTATCCTGTTGCAATTCGAGATTCCGCTCGAAACCGTGCACCACGCCATGCGCTTTGCACGAGAAAACAATATCCGTTGTATCGTGAATCCTGCTCCTAGTCATCCCATTGACCTAAAGGCATTCTCCGGTCTCGATTTTCTTGTGCCCAATGAGGCCGAAACGGAAACGATTGCAGGCCTGCCGGTACGCAATCTTGACGACGCCAAGAAATGTGCGAACAAGTTGATCGACCACGGTATCCGTCACGTCTTAATAACTCTCGGAGCATGTGGGTCGTTGTTAGCCAGTCAGGAGGAAATTCACCACATTCCGGCATTTGCCGTAGAGGCAGTTGACACCACCGGTGCTGGCGACGCTTTTATCGGAAGCTTCGCAGTTTTTCTCAGCGAAGGTTTCTCTGCGGTTGATGCGGCCAGTCGAGCCAACCTTTATGCTGGACTCTCGACGATCGGCATCGGGACCCAAAAATCGTTCTACAGTCGTGCCCGTTTTGAGGCTGAATGGGCGGTCCGACATAATTGTTCCTGACAAAGACCCTGTGACACCGCAAATCTGAGCATTGCGCTCAGGCGGTTCAATTTCTTCTGTGTGAACGGCCATGACTGGTTTTTGCGCGGGGCTTAGCGGGGCGGACGCGCCATCGAAACTGATCGGGCGATTTCGGTCATAGAGGCTTGGCGGCTGGGTCAGCGGACAAGCGGGGAAACCCAGCCTCAGACCACGAAAGAGCCAGGAGACGAAACTCCTGTTTCAATCCGAGGACTGGACTTCCATGCCCTCGGTGACCCACATCTGCGCGGGCGAGCCTTTGCTGGTGCGTGTGGCGGTGGCGCTGAAACCGCTGGAGGTGACGGAAACGTCGTAAACGTAGGGCGGGCGCTCGTGCCGGATGGTGAGATAGCCGCCAGAAATCAGGTCGTCCATGGAAGCGTACTTGCCTTGCGCAGCCATGTAGCCGCGTTCCGCGTTGGCGATGCCGATCAGATCCATCTTTACACCGGTGACGAGTGCGGTCTGGTCGTTCGCGTCGGCGCCGCTGGCCGATGGCTGCAGGTTCCGGACCTGCAGAGAATAGATGTACATGCCGACCGCCAGTGTGACGACAGTACCGATCAGGCCTAAGGCGCGTCCCAGCCCCATAGTCCTCTCCAACAAAAAGTTTATTGCAGCGCGAAGCGGGGGCAGAGGCAAGGTAACCGGAGTACCTTGGATTGCAGCAGCCCAGATTCTCACCACGAGAAAACCGCTTTACCGCTCACATGTGAAACAGACACTGAAACAAAAAATGGCCCGGAGAGAACCGGGCCGCGGCCGCATGTCTTGCAGCGCGCGGAGAACCTAAGCTGCGTCTTTGATCTGGAGCGGCTGTGGGGGAAAAAGCCGGATTATGACGGGTGTTCAGCCCCGAATCAGGCTATTTTATTGATTGCACGAATGATAGCAGCGTGGTTTTCATAATTACTTTCGGACCCCGAATGGGCGGTCGGAAGTAATCTGGCTTGCCACGGTTCGCTTTCTTACTATCTGCAAGTCGGCACCAGCGAGGCCGGTGCGAAAACTTGAAAATGGGAGAATAAGAAGCGAATATGAAGCTCTGCAAAGTCAGCTTATTTTTTGCGCTACTCGTGGCGATTTGCCTTCCGGTTGTGGGCCAGACTGCAATGCGGATAGACATTCCATTCAATTTTGTGGCCGCAGGCAAGTCTTTGCCTGCCGGACACTACAGAGTTGCCCGTTTACCTATATCGGATTCTGCTTGGTACCTGTCCAACGACCTCACCGGTGTGAGCATGCTTGCCGATCTGGCCGACTCGACGCAAAATTCACATCGTCCCGGCTTGGTTTTCCTGCGGGCGGGGGGAACGTATTCCCTGATTAAAATCCGGACCGATTATTCCGGTTGGGACATTCCCCAGTCGAAAGTAAAACAGACCCTTGTGTCGAAAGACGGGTCGAAAGCTGGCGACTATATCGAGATCGGAGCGGAGTAGCAGGTCCGCCCGCACCACTCTTACGGACCCGCCCGGAAGGCGGGTCTCTTCCTCCGTTTGAGAACCTTTCGAAGATCCGCTCCAAAGATTTGCAGAACGAACGAGGAGAAATTCATGAAATCGGCCGCCCTCGCTGCGCGCGTTGCTCTTGGTCTGCTTCTGATCTCCCCCTGGCTCAACGCGCAACCCAACGGGCACGCTCCTTCAATGATCACCGTGGATGTTCCTTTTGACTTCATGGTCGGGCACGCCATGTTCCCTGCTGGACATTACACAGTCAAGCCGGCCGGAAGTCGAACCTTCCGCCTGCAAGCCACCCGCGGGCGAGCATCGATCACGTTTGCGACGGGGCCAATCAGCACGCCTTCACCTGCCGGGGCGACACGCCTGATTTTTCTCCAGGAAAACCGGCACTACCAGCTGCGCGAACTTTGGATGAATTCGGCGATCGGGGCAAGGATCCCGGGATTGCAGGCGGAACAATTGCGTACCGTCGGCGAATCACGCGTGGAAGTACCTGCGAGTTGCACCGCCTGCAATTGAATCGCGATTGCAGCACGCTGCTGGCAGAATGAAGCGAGAGAACAACTTGATGCGTAAGGCCGGCATCCCACAGATCCTCGGCGCACTGTTCATTCTGAGCATAGTTGTTGGATTTTCGGCCGCTAACGGCCAACAATCGCCCGCACCCTCCGGCCAGACGCAGAACCGGATTGAAGATCAAGATCAGTCCGTGGCGACCTTAAAGGTCAAGGTAAATCTGGTGCAGCTCTTCTTCAATGTAAAGAACAAGAAGGGCACGCTGATCCCTAACCTTACCAAGGACGATTTCGAGATCCTGGAGGACGGCAAGCCGCAGACCATCAAGTACTTCGCCGCTGAGTCCAACCTGCCGCTGACGCTGGGAATCCTGATTGATTCCAGCGCCAGCCAGGAGCGCGTGCTCCACATGGAGAAAGAGGTTGGTGGCGAATTCCTCAATGAAATCTTGCGCGACCAGGACCTGGCTTTCGTCATCGGCTTCGACGTGAACGTCAATCTACTGCAGGACTTCACCAACTCCGTGGATGTTCTGAAAATTGCTCTGAACAGCGCGCGTGTCGATATCACCGGGGGCCGGACAGCCGGCACTCCCGGACCGGGAGGCTCTGTTCCCGTCGTACTCCGCGGCACGCTGCTTTATGACGCCGTATACCTGGCCGCAAACGACGAAATGTCCCAGCAAGTCGGGCGCAAAGCGATCATTCTGCTTACTGACGGCGAAGATCAAGGCAGCCAGATGAGAATCAGAGATGCGATTGAGGCGGCGCAGAAATCTGACAGCATCATATACGTACTGTTGTGCGCCGACCGCCGCTTCTACGGTTCTGGCGAATATTCCGGCAAAGCCAAGATGAAGAAGCTCACTGAAGACACCGGTGGCCGCGTCATCGTAGTGGGAAACAAGTTCAACAAACTAAAAGACGCCTTCAATCAGATCGCCAACGAGTTGCGCCGCCAGTACAACATCGGCTATACCTCGACGAACACCGCGCTCGACGGCACCTTTCGTAAAGTCGAAATCCACTACAAAAACAAAGACCAGGACTACGTAGTTCAAGCACGCACCGGA
>JASHRB010000375.1 GCA_030037575.1 Candidatus Sulfotelmatobacter sp.
AACCCAAGCAGGGTCGCAAGGACAGTCCTCGGCGCCGGCGAACAACCGCCCGGGTGGGGGACTTGGGCCGCCCATCGACGCACCCGATCCGCTGCAGAAATACCGCTGGTGGATTCTCGGCGGCTTCGTAGGTTTGCTGATCGTGGGCGGGGTTTATGTGGCCTCGCGACAGCAAGCCTCTGCGCGCGCAGTTGCGCGGCAGGCAACCGGTTCGCCGATACCGGCTCAGGAGGAAGCAGATTACGAAAATGCGGAAGCTCTCCCGGCGCAAACTTCACGCGCACCCGTACGCCCGAGCTCGATGCTGATGGAAGGCATCAAAGAGGAACTCTTTCAGCTCGAAGTCGAGCGCAAGCGCGGAGAAATCTCGCAACCCGAGTACGAGAAAGCAAAATCCGCGCTTGACCAAACTTTGGAGCGCGCGTTGAAGCGCGAAGCGCAAAAAGCCTAGACCTCTCGGGCAAGAACAGCTTCACATTTTCCCCGGCGCGTTGAGCACAGATCGGGGAAACTGCCATCCCAGGTGGGATTCGTTTTGTTCCTGGCAAGATCGAACTTAAATCTGATGCCGACTTCTCCCCGTCTTCCTTCCGCTTCCGGCGCGCTCCCGCAAGTGGGACAACTCGCGCCCGATTTCGAACTTCCCGATTCCACCGGCGTGCCGAGGCGACTTTCGGAGTTGGCGGCGGCGGGGCCTCTCGTGTTGCTGTTCTATCGCGGACACTGGTGACCCTTCTGTCTCCGCCAGTTGGCGGAATATCGCGATCTCCATCGATTGTTTCGGGCCGCGGGCGCCAAGGTGGTGGCCGTCTCTGTCGATGCTCCTGAAAAGTCGGAATCGGTGAGGCGGGAGTTGCGCCTTCCCTTTCCGATTTTGTCGGACACGCAGCGCCGTTTGGTGCGCGACTGGGATGTGTTGAATGCACACGAAAAGGGCGGCATTGCCAAGCCGGCAGTTTTCATCCTCGCTCCCGACCGGAGGGTACGGTTTGTCTCCGTCGATGAGGTCGCATCTCGCGTTCCCGCCGCCGAGATTTCGCGGCGCTGTTCGGCGCAGGATTCTGGGGCTGGCGCCAGGCGCAGGACCTTCATCCCCGGCATGACGACATTCCTCCGCGCGATTGGTAATGCCGTGCGGATGGGCGCGGCGCAGAAAGAGCCTTGACCTCGGTTTCCCATCCCTCACAACGGGTTGAGAAATTGCGCGACCGCGGCGTTTAACCTGCCGAATCCCTCTGGAACCGCTGCCCTATATGAATCGCGGACCAGGCGTAGCTGAGTTTTATGGCGAGCCAACCCGGCGCTGCGAAGGGTTCTCCCTGTCCGAGGGGCGGCTTGCTGGAATTGCTGACTCGCCCGTGGACGATGCACGTCCTCTGGCGGCTGAGCCACGACGGGCCGAAGCGATTTGGCGCGTTGAAACAACAAGGGGGAAGGAATCTCCTCGCCGGTGCTGGCCGAGCGCCTCCGCGCCCTGGAAAATGCCGGCTTTGTCGACCGGCATTATGAGCAGATGATTCCTCCCTGCGCGACCTTCTGAGGAACAAGTCGGCCCGCGGTCGTCGAAAGTTGCTTGCCTGCAATGACTTCCATCTTTTGGAAGTCGCCGGGCTAGCTATAGCTAGGGCATCAGGGAGCGCATGACCGATCTTAAATGGGCATTTGCGCGGCTGGAAGGATTGGCGAGGAAGTGGCGGCGGAACGGAGAAGCCGTGGAACCGTCCCCATCGCGCGCGGCGGTAGGCGGCCCCTTTTCAAGCCCACATGCAAAACCGCCCCGTTACCTAGGTCATCTTTAGCAAAGTTACGATTCGCGCCATGATGGGGAGGGCTTGGAGGCCAACCGCCTCCCGGGACACTCCTTCAATGAATATTGACGACCTGCTTCGGCTTGCCACGGAACGGCGCGCCTCGGACTTGCACTTGAAAGTGGGAAACTACCCTCACATTCGGGTCGATGGCGAGCTTTCACCTCTGACCGAACAGCCCCGGGTGAGCGCCGAAGACATGCTGACCATGGCGTTCAGCATGATGTCGGCGCGGCAGAAGCAAAAGTTCAAAGAAACCACGGAAATCGACATGGCTTACGGCGTGGCCGGCCTGGGCCGCTTCCGTGTGAACATTTTTCAGCAGCGCGGCAACGTCGGGCTGGTGCTACGCGTGATTCCAACCAAGATCCGCGCTTTGGACGAGTTGTTTTTGCCGAAGGTGGTCGAGCAGATTTGCGAAATGCCGCGCGGCCTGGTGTTGGTAACGGGTGTGACCGGTTCGGGTAAATCGACGACCCTGGCGGCAATGGTCGACCGGGTGAATTCGAGCCGCGCCGAACACATTATTACCATTGAAGACCCGATCGAATTTCTACATCGCGACAAAAAAGGCTATGTGAACCAGCGCGAAATTGGCGTCGATACGCCTTCGTTCAGCGCAGCCTTGCGGGCATCTCTACGTCAAGACCCGGACGTCATTCTGGTCGGCGAAATGCGCGACCTGGAAACGATCTCAACCGCCCTGCACGCGGCCGAAACCGGCCACATGGTGTTTTCGACTTTGCATACTCTGGACGCAGTCGAAACCATCAACCGCGTGATATCGATTTTTCCTCCGCCGGAACAGAAGCAGATTCGTTTGCAGTTAGCCGCGGTTCTTCGCGCCATCGTCAGCCAGCGGCTGGTTCGGCGGTGCGACACCGACGGCCGGGTGCCCGCCGTAGAGGTCATGATCAACACCGCATATATTCGCGAATGCATTCTGGTGCCGGAAAAAACACGATCCATTCGCGACGCCATTGCGGCTGGGACTTCGCAATACGGAATGCAGACGTTCGATCAGTCGCTGTGGGATTTGTTCCAGGCGGGATTGATCAACTACGAGACAGCGCTCGAGAACGCGTCGAACGCCGACGACTTCAAGCTGCGTATGCAGGGCATCGCATCGACGGCGGATATTTCGCGGCAGTCGATGCAATCGGCAGGATTCGGGCGATAACCGGCGTTGCCATAAAGCGACGCGCGTATGGCCTGATTTGTTGCCGCCCGCAGCGGCTGTGGACTGCAGCGGCCGGAGTGGCCCCGGGGGGCACACGGGGCAGTCTCGCAAGCGAACTGCTCCGGCCTTCACCAGTCTCGCCGCTTCCCGCTCCAGCTTGTCCTCTCCTCCTGCGCCGTCCTCCCGCCCCTCGCCTTACGGTCGCTGCCGGGCGAAGTTCGCCGCTGGGTCGGGGGGCGGACAACAACCACCCTGGAACT
>JASHRB010000376.1 GCA_030037575.1 Candidatus Sulfotelmatobacter sp.
AGCAGTTCTTCGAACAGATGCGGGCAGAGGCTGTAGTGGCCTCGCCGGCATTGCGGGCACGCTCCACAGGAGACATAGGGAGCGACCGTGACACGAGCGCCGCGTTTCCAGCGCGTCGAGTTCTGCGCATCGGCAATTACTCCGGAGACTTCATGACCCAGCCCGGTTCCAGGACGAATTTTGGGATGGCCGCGCAGAAAAGTTTTTAAATCTGTCGCGCAGATGCCGCAGCTCGCAACGGCAATCAGAACTTCTCCGGCTCGTGCCCTCGGAAGTGGCGTTTCCTCCAGTTTGAGATTTCCGGGGCCGTAATATTTGAGCGATCTCATGCCGATCGCAGGTCCTTTCTGCTGCGCACCCCGACTACACCGCCGCAGTGCCAAGAAACGTAAACCTGATCGGCGGGTTCGAGCCGACGGCAGGGATTCCCATCTGCGCATAAAACCGCACCGGCCACGCCCTCGATGACGATGCTATCTCCTTTGGCGAGGCTGGCGTACCGCGATGTGACGGGCTCGCTCTGCCGAAGAGTGGCGGCATCGATTTCGATCTGCACGAGCGGAGTGTCGCTCACGATGCAGCCTGCGGGAAGTCCCGCGACCGCGGCCAGGCAAATCCCGCCCGTGACCGCCTTTCCGAAGAACGACGATTCGGCGAATCCGACAACAACCGTTGCCACCGAGACTCCTTCGGCGATCACAAGATCCGCATTGTCACTCGATCGACGGGTCACGCGAGTCGGAGAGGAACCTGCCGAGCGCGGCTTGGCCGGAATCAGATTGCCGGACATGCGCTCGAGCGCATTCAGATCGCGCCGCTTGCCGTTGAGCATGCCCACAATTGTGTGCGCCACAACAACATCATTAAAGGCGATGGCGGGGGGCTGCCCGTTGGCGCAGGCCAGCAGGCAGTCGACCTCCCAGGTTTCGAGTTCATCAATGTTAAGCTGTTCAGCCCGGCCTGCCCGGCAGGTGATGAGCCTTCCAACATTGGTTGAGCCGGCGCCGACGCCGAGAATTGGAGCGCAGAAGCTGCGATTCAGGAACCTGCGTGTCACGTCCGCAAGAGTGCCATCGCCCCCCACCACGATCATGACATCGATTGAGCGCAACGCGATCTCATCGGCGAGCACTTGCGTCTGTTCGCGACCCGCGTATCCTGGTGTACCGTGCACGTGTATGCTGCCGCTCCATCCGGTGAAGGCTTCGGCGCCCGCCTTGCCCGGTCCAGTCAGAACTTCAACTACGCCGAGCCGCTCGACCACTCGTCTCGCCGCCCGCAAAGACTCCTGCGCGTTGATTCCGGCAGCCGGATTGACGATTACGCCTGCGCGCCGCCACTTAACCATGAACTGCCTCAGCCAATGACGACGCTACTTTTGCGGGATCCTTCGCCTGCCAGATATTGCGTCCGACTGCGGCTCCGCGGGCTCCGGCCGAGATCGCGTCGCGGGTCGCCGATGCGAGTTGCAACGGATCCTGTGCGGATCCTCCCAGCACGACTACAGGCCGAAAGCAGGATTCAGTCACCGCGCGAAAGCTCTCGCTGCTGCCCGAGTAACGAATCTTAATAATGTCTGCTCCCAGTTCTGCGCCGAGACGCGCCGCGATTTTGATTTGCTCTAGCGGGCACTCGGAAGCGGCAAAGCCACCCGGCAGCATCTCTGCCATTAGAGGCATGCCCCACTCCTGGCACCGCTGTGCCAGCTGAGCAAGAGCCTGCAGGCTCCGCGATTCTCCTGCTGTTCCCACAATCCCCATCGCAATGACGGCGTCGGCGCCCAACCGCATGGCATCTTCTACGGAAACCGCCGGATGCGACTCCTGCCAATTTCCGGTGAGAGCCGTCGGACCGCAGTCGACACGAAGAACCAGCCCCTTTCCATGGATCGAGCCGGCAAACGCCTCCGCCAGCCCGGGCGCGAGAATGAAAGCGTCGGCCCCTGCATCGGTGAGAACGCTAATCAGCTTTTCCGGTTTCTCCAGCCATGCCAGAGGTGAAAGGCCGGCGACGCCGTGATCCAAGGCGGCAATCAACATTTTTCCGTCGGGCGCGAATAGACGCCCCATGCGAACTTGTTTGCCAGAGTTCATTCGTTTGGTAGTGGGTTCATTGCCAGAGCTTGGGCAGCCTCAACTGGCTTGCCGTTGGTGTCGGCGACCGCAGTCGCGTCCTTCACGCAGCGAAAGCCGATGGCGCCCGAGCGGTCGAGGCTGGGCGCCATCAACAAGTATTTGCTGTGCTCTGAGAGCTTGTACGCCTGCGGGAAGTACCAGCGCGAGCCCTGCGGTTGATAATGGCTTCCTCCCCGGACAATCGCCGCGCGCGTATGTTCGTCCACATATTCGTCGGTCCATTGCCAGATGTTGCCAATCAGGTCCATCACGCCGAAAGGGCTTGCCCCTTTCGGATGACTGCCGACGTCGCTGGCGCTCGCCATGTCACGTCCGGTATCGGGCTTTGGGACCGCGTCCTCCGCCCAATCGTTGCCCCACGGATACACGCGGCCATCCACTCCCTGTGCGGCGTACTGCCACTCCCATTCGTGGGGCAGCCGCTTGTCCGCCCATCGCGCATAGGCGCGCGCATCTTCGAGCGAAACCCACGTCACCGGCTTTGGCGCCCCTCCTTGTGGATATGTGCCGCCCTTCCAGTCCTTCAGAAAATTGTGATCGTCAGCTGGGAAATAGTGCGTTGCGTCTATAAACCGTTTGAACTCGGCATTCGTGACCGGATATTTGTCGATCCAGAAAGCCGGAATGTGAAGCCGCTCGGCATGGTAGCGTCGCGCCGAAGGTTCCCAGGGGTACTGCACGTCGACGCCTTCGTCGTTCATTCCTTCGATCTCAATTCCGGTGACTTCAAATGTGTAATCGTTGGCGGGTATCTTGATCATGCCCGACGGCTCTTGCTCGGCGGGAGCAGTCGGAGCCATCGCAACCTGTTTCTGCGGAAGAGTCTTCCATTCGTGTGAGAAGCTGGATAGCGGGTTCTGCGACTGCATTTTCATCTTCGCCAATAGTTCGGTGAGCTTCGGTTCGCTGCCGTCGGGAGTTTGCAGGATCGCACCATATCCATCCGCTTCGAGGTTGAAGGCGATCACCACTTGATCGCCTTCTCGCCCGGGCTTTAGCTCAGTCCCGTTCCACAGGTCGAAATAGCGAACTCCAGGCGTGAACGGCACCAGCCATTGTCGTCCCTTGACCGAATAGCGATTGCGATTCACCACGGTCCACAGCGCTTCCCGCTTGTCCGGAAACTTGCTGGCAAAGACACCAAAATGTGTTGTGGGAATGTGCGGCACCCAATCGGGACTGATCAGCAAGCCGCTGAACGCCCGCTCGATTGTGGAAATTCGTCGAATGGCTTCGGCATCACGGGGGGTGATTTGATTCCAGATGCCCCAAATGTTTTCCCAACTCTCAAAGCCGACTCCGTTAAAGAAGGCCTCTTGCAAGTCGTCGAGATGATCGTGCGCCCAGCGGTCGCACATGTTCACCATGTGCCGCGATTCCAGCCACTTATAGCGGCTGACGGAGGGAACAAAATCGTATTTCCAGTATCCCCAACTGAGGTTGTTGTAAGCGAGCATCTCGTCTGCCGCGAGGGGGGCTTCCGGTTCGAGAGCCAGCGAATAAGGAATCCTGTCGGCAGCGCGGCGGAACGACGCTGGCATTCCTTCCTGTGTGTCGCCATTGATTCCGTCGGCGCCAACCGCCGCCAGTTCACGGGCGATTGCCTCCGCATCCGGAACACCCTCATGATGAGTGCCCTGATCCCAAACCATGACAGGGAACAGAACGCGCACGCCGCGTTCATGAAATTGACGAACCATCTTGCGGACTCCCTCGACTCCTCCCGGGAGATCGCGAAACAAATCGTACTGGTTGCGGTGGTCGACACCGAGGTTCGGGTAGGTGTGCCAGATGAGCACACTGTCGATACCTCCGTAGCGAGAGACGAGATCGTCGAGATAGCGGTCGACCGTATACTGTCGCGTTTCTGGATCGTAAAAGTACCGGTCGTGCACCATCATCTGCGGTTGGATAAAGCTGGACTGGGTCCACTTCAGATCGGGCCGTTCATATTCCGCGCTGTCATATCCCATGCGGATATAGTGCTCGGTGCGCCAATGCCGGATGTCCGCGAGCCAGCTGTCGATCTGGGCTCTTGTACACGTGCGCGCTTTTCCCGGCGAATTCCATTGCATAACCGGAGCGCAGTCAGGACCAGGGATTTGTTCCCATACCGGCGCATAAGCGGTATCTTGCGCATAAACGGCCGACGCCATCGAGAGAACCGAAAAAGTCATAAGTTTCCAGAGTGTCATGGTGTGCGCGTCGCAAGCTCCTCGAGATGATCCGGCGAACGCAGCATAAAATCTTTCTGTCCGGATGTACAGCCCCAGCCTCCCGCATAGGCAACCGTAATCGATTTTGGATTGCGCCTTTT
>JASHRB010000377.1 GCA_030037575.1 Candidatus Sulfotelmatobacter sp.
GATCACAGCCCCAATCGCATCCGGATTGCTCTTTGTGCCGCGCAGATAGAAAATAATCGACGGCGGAAGATTTTCGATTACGTTCTTCAAAACCCGCAGCTGCGGAGCGTTTCGATTTTTCAGAAACAACTCTTGCCGTCCATCGTGATCGAAGTCGGCGAGCGCAAAGGCTCGGCCGTCTTCCGGAAAGTCCATGGCGACGGCACCGGAAACGTTTGAGAAAGTTCCATCACCATTGCTAGCGTAGAAGACATTGCGCTCGTATCCGCTCCATGTGCCATCGGAGCGGATCAATTCGTTGATGGCATTCCACCCCTGCTCGTAAGCCGGAGCGGGCGTTGCCTGGTCAGGAGATTTGGCGACCACCTGCCGCCAAAAGAAACTATTCAGATCGTCACGCGAGGCTCCAGAAATCATGCCGTTGGCAATGTAAAAATCGGGATATCCGTCGTGATCGAAGTCAAAGCCATCGCTCGACCAAGCCCAGCGTCCCATCCCCACGCCGGCGGTCGCGGTTTGGTCGCGGAACTGGGCGCCGGCATTGCGAAACAGTGAATTGCCCCTCGCGTGCTTTCGGTATAGAGCGCGGATTGTTTCAGGTGAATTTTCTTTGAAAATCTTCTGCGCAGAGATTCGCTCGCCCGCTGCCGTCCACATATCGCCCACGTAAAGATCCGGGGCGCGGTCGTTGTCGTAATCCAGCCAGGAAACGCTCATGCCCGCGCCAATGTCTTCGACGCCGGCCGCGGCGGCGATGTCGGTGAAGGTTCCGTTGCCATTGTTGCGATACAGGTTCTTCCGGCCGAAATCGTTGACCACATAGAGATCGGGCCAGCCATCGCCGTCGTAATCGCACCAGCTGCAGCAGAAACTGTAGCGCGTATTGTTCCGGTTGAGGCCGGACTCAACAGTCACGTCGCGAAAAGTTGAGTCGCGCTGATTGCGCATCATGAAATTGGGCGGCCCGTTCTCGGCGGCGTGATAGGGGAGCGGGTATTTGTATTGATCGGTCCCCTGATAGTAGGAGTAAAGACAGAAATAAATGTCGAGCCACCCGTCGCGGTCGTAGTCGGCAACGGCGGCGCCGGTGAAGGTTCCTTGCGGAGGAGCAGCAAATTGGAAGGCATGGGGCTGGCGGCGAAATTTCGCTCCGCCTTCGCTCAGGAAGAGCAACGGGCCATCGGCGGTCACGACGACCACATCCTGCCGGCCGTCGTTGTCGAAGTCGGCGAACAGGGCGCAGGCGGTGTTTTCGAGAATCCCGAGACCGGATGCTCCGGTGATGTCTTCGAAAGTTCCGTCGCCACGGTTGCGATAGAGACGATTGGGCAAACCGGCGGGCTGGCAGACATACAAGTCGTCGAAGCCGTCGTTGTCGATATCGGCCACGGAAACGCCGTTGTGACCGTAAATGTCGATGCCGCACGCGCCGTCGAGAAGAGTGCGCCAATAATCGACGCCGTCCAGCAGTTGCGCGGAATAAGAAGCATTGCTGCCCAAAGCCGCTGCCGCAATGTCTGCGAAAACCGGCGAGGCCGAACGACTCCTGGTTTCTTCCAGAATCTGCCAACGCCGGAGTTGAAACTCGTCGCCCGAAGCGGCCCATTCCAGGCTCCAATAGCCCGCGCGCTGTTCGCGGTAGAAGCCCTTGCCGGTGCCGACCAGTTCGTAACGCACGCGGGTTTTCAGGCGCTCGGGAGGTTCGAAGGCAGAAAGCGATGGAGCCTCGATTCCTGTGACCTGAAATTCTGCCCTCAGAATCCTTGAGAAGCCGCTGAGCTCGGATCGCCACTGGTTCAGGAATGCATTTTTGTCAAGCTTCCGCTCTGCCTTGTACCTCTGCACACGAACTTGGACAGGAGATCCCGGTCGCACCATGCGCGAGCCAACCGGTCGTAGGGGCGCTCCCCAGAAGTCGGAAGACAAAGTTTTTCCGAGTGCCTTCGTTTCTTGCGGAGAGCGGATTAGTGCCGCACTCCACTGCGCGAGAATGGCGGCAATCTGATCGTGATATTTCTCGGCGATGAATTCGTCGGAGCCGGCTCGAGTCTTCAGCAACAACGCGTCGAGCGGCCGCTCGGCGCGATAGCGAGGATGCAACTGGAACTGGACATCCTCCGGTGACCAATTCGGGGACGCGAAACAGGGGGAGCCGGCCGGGCCGGGGGGAAACGACGACGCGAAGGGAAATCTACCAAGTCCGGCCGGGATCAACGCTGCCCCAGCCCCCTGGCAGCAGCGCCGGAGAAATTCGCGGCGGTTCAAACTTGCTAAATCAGGATCAGTGGCCCGAGGGCCGCGCTTGTCCGCCCGGCTCAGAGAATGGCTCCCGCAAACTGCACGTCTAGCCTCGGAATCTAACAGCCGCTTCCGGCTGCGTCAAGAATGGCGTGAGGGCGGGATGGGAGCGCAGCCTATGGTTAAATTGATTCATGTTTGTCCGTAAGATTCGCGTGTCCTATCACCACCAGGGCAGCAAAATTCCCTGTCCGTTAAAATGGCTCGACAGTTTCTCCATGCGCAACTTTACGAATGCCAGTGTGTTTGACGATACCATACCGATTTCCGACGGCTTGCTGGAGATTGGAGCGAAAGTGCCGCTGGAGCAGCTTAGAGAAGCCATGCAAGATTGGTTCCGGCGCAAAGCTTACCTCCGCAAGGACTCGAAATTGTCACTGGAAGAGATGTAACCGGTGGCCGAGACTGCTGGTGATGCAGCTTTGCGGCTCCGGGGGGAGGAAAAAAGAGGACTTATCCAGGCTGCCGCTAGGTATTTTTTAGTGCGCGAAATACTGGAAAGCATGTATCAGCGTCTTCGCAATTTACCTACTCTTTAATACAAAGGCACGATTGGGGTGCGGGCACCAGAGCGCAGGCATGAGAAGCTCTTAAGAGAACTGGGAAGCACCGATGGTGAGGTGATTGCGAGGTGAACCGTCATGAATGGTCGCTTGCCGATCTTCCCGAGCATTCGCGAGTCAAAGAGGACCGCGCATTTTGCCGGTGAGTTACCCTCGGATTGGCCACGAGCAAAGTGGGAGGGGGCCAAGTTCTACCGATCTTCTTGTGTCTACGATTTTGAGCGCGAACCAACCCGCCAGCTGAACTGGGGCGCGCTGTTCGGGCTTGCGCTGTCGGTGGGGGTCAGCGCGAGCTTCTGGAGCGCGGCGGTATTATTGTTGGCGCGCTATTCGAGGTAATGCGCGGCTGCGAGTTTCGATGAACCCGGCCTGACTCTCTGGCTAACCGGAGTAATGCAGCAGGGACATGACGTTGTAGTTCTTGAGCTTCTCGCGCCCATTCAGAAAATCCAATTCGACCACGAATCCGAGCCCGGCGATTTCCGCTCCCAGCGAGGAAGCCAAACTTGCCGTGGCTTGGGCGGTGCCGCCGGTGGCCAGCAAATCATCCACAATCAAAACCCGCTGGCCGGATTGAATCGCGTCTTTGTGCATTTCGAGAGAGTTGGTGCCGTATTCGAGCGCATAGTCAAACTTGACGGTTTCGGCGGGTAGCTTACCCACCTT
>JASHRB010000378.1 GCA_030037575.1 Candidatus Sulfotelmatobacter sp.
TGGCTCAACGACGCGAGGGTGGTAAAGTCGGGCTAGAGGTTACCGGCCCGCGGTGGCGCTTTACAGCAGCTGTGTGATTTGAGAGACTCATCGGTGGAATCGCAACCTAAGCCCAGCTCCTCTTCTGCGCGTCAATCGATCGTCATCCTCGACTTCGGAGCGCAGTACACGCAGCTGATTGCGCGCCGCATCCGCGAGCAGAATGTTTTCTCTGTCGTGCTGCCCTGCAACGCTACCCTGAAAGAAATAAGAAACTGTGCGCCCGTTGGCCTCGTTCTATCGGGCGCCCCTTGGTCGGTCTACGACAAAAACGCGCCGCCAGCCGACAAGCGCGTTTTCGACCTCGGATTGCCCGTGCTCGGCATCTGTTACGGGTTGCAATTCATGGTGCACACGCTCGGAGGCAAAGTTCGTCCGGCTGAAAAGCGCGAGTACGGTCACGCGGAAGTCGACATCGTCGCCGAGTCTGCGCTTTTCCAAGGGATGGCAAAACGGCAGCCGGTGTGGATGTCGCACGGCGACGAGGCGCTAGGGCTCCCGCCAGGATTTGAGCTGACGGCCAAAACCGCTCACGCGGTCGCTGGCATTCAGAACGTTGCCAAGAAATGGTTTGCCGTGCAGTTTCATCCGGAAGTTCATCACACGCGGAACGGCATCGAAATTCTGCGCAATTTCGTTTTCAACATTTGCCACGCAAAACCTGATTGGACGCCGCAACGCTTCATCGACTCGACCATTGCGGAAGTCAGGCGGCAAGTTGGCGCCAGCCGGGCAATCTGCGCGCTTTCCGGCGGAGTGGATTCATCGGTGGCGGCTGTGCTGGTCGATCGAGCGTTGCGGAATGCGAAGGGCAGTGGAGCCGTGAGCCGAGCCGGAGGGTCGCGCCTGACTTGCGTTTTCGTGAATAACGGTGCGCTGCGCAAGAACGAATTCGAAAAGGTGCAGAAGACGCTGCGCGACAAACTGGGACTGCATCTCGACGCGGTCGATGCGACGGAGCGTTTTTTGGGCAAGCTCAAGGGCGTGAGCGACCCAGAGAAGAAACGCAAGGTCATCGGCAAGGAATTCATCAAGGTTTTTGAGAAGGAAGCCGGCCGAATCGAAAAAGTACAAGGCAAAGTGAAGTGGCTGGTCCAGGGAACACTTTATCCCGACGTAATCGAATCGCGCTCGGTGCGCGGGCCGTCGCAGGTGATCAAATCGCATCACAACGTCGGGGGGCTTCCAGAAAAAATGAAGCTCAAGCTGATCGAGCCGCTGAAAGATTTGTTCAAAGATGAGGTGCGCAAGATTGGCCGCGACCTCGGCGTGCCGGAAGAAATTGTGCAACGGCAGCCGTTTCCCGGACCGGGGCTTGCAGTGCGCGTGCTGGGCGAAGTGACCCGCGAGCGGATTGCGTTGCTGCGTGAGTGCGATGACATTGTGGTGACGGAAATTAAGAACGCTGGTCTCTATGCAAAAATCTGGCAATCGTTTGCCGTATTGTTGCCGGTCATGTCGGTTGGCGTGATGGGCGACATGCGGACTTACGCTTACACGTGCGCGATTCGCGCGGTCAGTTCGGAAGATGGCATGACGGCTGATTGGGCTCCGTTGCCGCACGAAGTGCTCAAGAGAATTTCGACGCGCATTGTGAATGAAGTGGAGGGCGTAAACCGCGTAGTGTACGACATTACTTCCAAGCCGCCGGGAACGATTGAGTGGGAGTGATCTCGGCATGGGGAGCGGGATTTACCGCATGATTCATCAGACCCAGGTTTGTCAGCTCCGCGCGAAGTTGATCGGCATTCTTAAAGACGATTCCGTGCATGCCCACGGCATTTGCGCTTTCCACATTCGCATGAGAGTCATCGATGTAAATGGCCTGCGCCGGATCGAGCCCAAAGGTCTCAAGAAATAATTGATAGATGCGCGGATCGGGCTTGATCAGCCGTACTTTACCGGAAAGCAGAATTCCGCGAAACCACTGCAAGAAATCAAATCGCTTTTGCGCGCTGGGAAATGTTTCTAGAGACCAGTTACTCAAGGCGTATAAGGGAACTTGGTTCGCCCGCAGTTCCGCCAGAATCTCAACGCTGCCGGCAATCGGTCCGGCGATCATCTCTGGATGCCGCGCGAACCAGGCATCGATCAGCTCCGCGGAATGCGGGTATTCCTGCTTGAGCAACGCGGTCGCTTCCCGGAAGCTGCGCCCGGCATCCTGCTGAGCGTTCCAGGCAGAGGTGCAGACATGGGCAAGAAAATGCTCCAGGGCAGCATCGTCACCGCCAAAAAGCTTGCGATAAAGGTAGCGCGGATTCCAGTCAATCAGCACGCCCCCGAGATCGAAGACCGCTATCGAAGGTTGCGCCATGACACTGATTCTATCGAATCGCGTGGCAACCGTGGCGCGCCGATGATCCTCTTATTTCCAATGCTTCTCTGAAAAGTGGGAGGTCGAATGCGGGCAGACTGTCGCCCTAGAAAACTTTCGCACAATCGAGCCGAAGATTCTGTATTTTGGACTCCGGTGGCCTTAATCAGTTCTTTGAACGAGGATGGCAACACAAACCTCGCGCCGATTTCCTCATTTTGAGCGTTGGGCTGGACTTTCATGCTTGGCTTGCTCGACGAGACAAAGACTGCGGAAAACATGGAGAAGCATGCGGAATGTGTGGTGAATATTCCGTCGCCGGATCTTTGGCGGGAAGTAGAAAAGCTCGCGCCGTTGACGGGGAAAAATCCCGCCCCTGATCGCAAGGCCGATACGTTTCGTCGCGGACAAGTTCCAGGCCGCAGGACTAACCCGGCTGCCCAGCGAAATCGTGCCACCGGCGCGGATATTGGAATGTCCCGTGCACATGGAAGCGAGAGTCACTCAATTGCACAAGATGAAAGGGGAGCGCCTCGGAAAACTTGGCGGAGGAGTTGCAGCCGAAGTCGAGATTCTGCGCGTGCATGTAGCGAACGAATTCGTGCTCGGCGAAAACCACATCGATCCCGCAAAGTGGTCGCCGTCGCCCAAAGAAGGCCATCGAGTAATCCATCCTGATGTCATTCGTCGCGATGCAGCGTTTTCATCGAGAACGCCGGCACGCAAACCGCAATGTATTCGGCGCCCTCTTCATGCGGCGTGGAGTAGCGAATCCACTCGCCGGCATGAGCGATAACCGCCTGCCCGGCGGAAACATCGAGCGATCCCGCCTTGTGCTCAAGGCGAAGAGTTCCCTTTAAAACAACCGTGAATTCATCGAATTCCGGGGTTTGGCCGGGCTCGATCCATCCGCCCGGGCTGCGCATGTGCGCGACGCTGGCACACTCGGTTTGAGAATTGACGCGTCCGATGTATTCGTCAATGAGTTTGGGCTTATTGCCAGTGGATTGAATCTGCATAGGTTGTGCGATGAAAGTCGGCATGGTTTTTGAAAATCGCGACTCTTATTAGATCATGGAGAGCATGAAGCATCATTTAGAATTCTCACGTATGTTCTATCGTTCCGATAATCGAGCAGTGGACCAATTGCGGCCAGTGTCAATCGTTCCCGATTTTATTCCGACAGCGGAAGGATCGATATTGATCGAAGTAGGGAATACACGCGTCATCTGCACGGCATCAATCGAAGAAACTGTGCCGCAATTTATGCGCAACTCCGGCAAGGGATGGATTTCGAGCGAATACGCGATGATCCCGCGGGCCACCCTCACGCGCACGCCGCGCGAAGTGGCGAAAGGCCGTCCCAGCGGCCGAACCCACGAAATCCAGCGTCTAATCGGCCGTTCGCTTCGTGCCGTGACAGATTTGTCGCGCCTGGGCGAGCGGACAATCTGGATCGATTGCGACGTGATTCAGGCCGACGGGGGCACGCGCACGGCCTCGATTACGGGAGCCTTTGTGGCGCTCGGCCTGGCGCTTGAAAAGCTAGTCGAGGCCGGAACGCTGACTGCCGTACCGTTGCGCGATTTCGTCGCTGCCGTAAGTGTGGGGATTGTCGACCGAGAAGTTCTGCTCGACCTTTGCTATGAAGAAGACTCGCGCGCCGATGTCGACATGAATTTCGTGATGACTTCCGGCAACAAGATGGTGGAAGTGCAGGCTACCGCCGAGCATCAGGTGTTTGACGACGTGCAATTCGCAAAGATGATGGAGTTTGCGCGGCGCGGCGTGCAGGCGCTGATCGCGAAACAACAGGGCGTGTTGAGCGGAATCACGCTGAGGCAGTAGCTGAGTCATGCAGGGACAGCCATCATCGGGCTGTCCGTCAGACCGGCGAGCCATAATTGGTGGATCAGGCTCCTCTCCGCTCCGGGTGGATCCCTCCCGCATATCTTCGGTGAGACCTAATCGGCGGCCAGCGCTTGCCGCGGAGGCGAGAATCGCTGCGTCCCAGATGGAAAGTTCGTTGATCGACAAAAAGGCCAGCGGCGGCTCTTAGAATCGCGGGCGAGGTTTCGATCACTGTGAAGATAGCGAGGCAATTCAAGAGCGCTGCCCGTGCTCTCTCGTGCGATTGCTTCGCCTCTCCAACCAGAACGCGGAAAAGGAACTTGGACCGGTACGAATGTGCTTCCAGCGGGTAAGCTGGCGACAAACTCCATGGCCATTTTCTCGACTGATCAGCCATTCACACCTTCGACATAGGCCAGAATGTTGGTGTCGAGTGCCGGCTGGAACCCGCTAGTTGCGGTCGTGGAGCTCATCTCTAGTCCACCGACCGATATCGACGACCGGTTGACGCCGTAGACGTGCTGCCCATGCCCGAGAAACGCCCACCTTGCCTGGTTTCTGCCGAAGCGGTGCGATCCGCGCCACAGGCCGGTCACGGCTGGTCACCACATAGGCGCGACCTTCTCGTGGTAAATGCATTTGCGACGCCACGTCGTCTTGCTCGCGGGAAGCGCTTCGCCGATCGACAAATTGTCTCTGCACGGCTGCAAAATCGAAAAGAGCCTGACCCTTTATGTCATAACTGGGAGAAGAGTGATCGGCCGCGGACGGTTGGTCGGGCCTCGGTGCCGGCGCAGCGGCGGCAAATGCTCCCACGTCCAACACAAGCAGGAGTACAACAGACAATTCCGTTCAGGCTTGATCCTCCCCGTAGAACTTGCGGTCAAACGGAGGAGCAACGACATAGTTCGCTACGGCGTGGGATTCGGTTAGCGACAGCCGTCTGTGCCTATTTGTCGATTTACATTTTCCCCATCACGCGGCTGTGTTGGATGAATGAAATGCTAAGCAATCGACACCGTCTTAATATTCATAAACTCGCGGATTCCGTTTGCCGAAAGCTCGCGTCCATGCCCGGAGTGCTTGACTCCGCCGAATGGAATTCGCGGATCCGAAGCCACCATCTTGTTAATAAACACCATCCCCGATTCGAGTTCGTTGATGAACCGCTCGCGCTCCCCATCATCTTTCGTCCACGCGCTCGCGCCAAGGCCGAAGCGGCTGTCATTAGCAAGCCGGATGGCTTCGTCGATATCTTTTACGCGGAAAAGAGAAGCGACCGGACCGAAGAACTCCTCGTGATACGCGGGAGATTCTTTCGGAATGTTGGTGAGCACCGTGGGCGCGTAGTAATTTCCCGGAAGTGTCAGCCGGTGCCCGCCGGTCAGAACTTTGGCTCCAGCCTGCACGGTTTGTTGAACATCGGTGTCGAGTGATTTGACGGCGTCGACGGTTGCAAGCGGGCCGATCTCGGTTTTGTCCTCGAACGGATCGCCAACCTGCAAGCTTTCCATGCGCGCGACAAATTTTTTCTCGAACTCGGACGCAATCGGCTCGGCGATAATGAAACGCTTGGCGGCGATGCAGGATTGGCCATTGTTGATGACTCGCGCTTCGACCGCGGTTGCGACGGCAGCAGCGAGATCGGCGCTGGGCATGACGATAAATGGGTCGTTTCCTCCAAGTTCGAGCACAACCTTCTTGATCCGCTTGGCTGCCGCCACTCCGACTTGAATGCCTGCCTGTTCGCTTCCGGTAAGTGTGGCGGCCATCACCCGCGGGTCGTTGAGAATTGCATCGACCTGTTCCGACCCGACCAGCAGCGTCTGAAACGCTCCTTGCGGAAACCCGGCGTCCAGAAAGATCTTTTCGATGGATAGGGCGCACTGCGGAACATTCGAGGCATGCTTCAACAGGCCGACATTTCCGGCCATCAGCGCAGGAGCGGCGAAGCGAATCACTTGCCAGAAGGGAAAATTCCAAGGCATGACCGCGAGGATCGGCCCGATCGGGCGATAGCGAACAAAACTTTTTTTCGCGCCCGAGTCGAGCACCTCATCGGCCAGAAATCCCTCGGCATTCTCGGCGTAATAGCGGCATCCGTTGGCGCACTTGCTGGCCTCGGCGACGGCAGCTTTGTAGGGCTTGCCCATTTCGAGGGTCATGAGCCTGGCGAAGTCTGCTTTGTCGCGTTCTAGAATTTCGGCGACTTTCGTCATGCGCCGGGCACGTTCGGCAAAGGAAGTGTTACGCTCGGCGCGGAAGGTTTCGAGGGCCAGCGCAAGCTTGCGCTCGATTTCGGCGGGAGAAAGAGCGCGGAACACTTTAATAGTTTCTCCGCTAGCGGGATTGATGGTGGCGATAGGCATGACAACGGTCCCTCCGCACAGCAAAGTGGTCATACCACAATACCACCGGCCTGCCCCGGGTCGCGTTTCGTAGCGCGATCGAGGTGATCGCTTCCCGTGCGCTCGCGTCCGGGCTGACGCTCGTGATCAACCACGCGCAGGGGTTTTGCGGGGTAGAGGGACCGAAATTTGAGAACCGGCCGGCGAAACATTCGCGGCACCGAGGGCCGCGCGCCCATCCCAATTTCTCTTTGGTTTACAATCTATTGTTTCAGATTTTGATCTTTCGTCTGCACTAATGGAGGACCCATGAAGCTCACCCCAGGCAAGCTTGCCGGTCTCAGAAAAGTTTCGAATGACCGCGGCGTGATCGCGGCGGCGGCGATGGATCAACGCGGTTCGCTGCAAAAATCGCTGAGCAAGGAAAAAGGCGGGGAAATTAGCGACGCCATGATGCAAGAGTTCAAAACTCTGGTCGCGGAAGTCCTGACGCCCCACGCAAGCGCTATCCTGCTCGATCCCGAGTGGGGCCTGCCCGCGTCCAAACGCCGTGCCAAAAATGCTGGGCTGCTGCTCGCATACGAAAAAACCGGATACGATAAGACCGGCCCCGGGCGCTTGCCTGATCTCCTCGACCATTGGTCGGCGCGGCGACTGAAAGAAGCCGGCGCGGATTGTGTGAAGATTCTTCTTTACTACACGCCTTACGATCCGAAAGAAGTCAATGACCGGAAGCACGCGTGGGTTGAGCGCATCGGCGACGAGTGCCGCGCCAACGACATCCCGTTTTTTCTCGAATTCGTGGGCTATGAGGAAGGAGCCGACGAAAAAGGTCTCGAATACGCCAAGAAAAAACCGCAAATCGTCGCCGAGAGCATGCGCGAATTCAGCAAAGACCGCTATGGCGTCGACGTGCTGAAGGTCGAAGTGCCTGTGAATATGAGGTTTGTCGAAGGCGTGCAGTGCTTCGCGGGGCAAAAGGCCTACACCAAAAAAGAAGCGATCGATCACTTTCACAAGGCGGCAAGCGTGGCCACCAAGCCGTTTATTTATCTTTCCGCCGGAGTCAGCAATGCGGAATTCAGCGAAACGCTTGAGCTGGCTGGCGAATCTGGAGTCAAATTCAATGGTGTGCTCTGCGGGCGTGCGACGTGGAAAGACGGCATTCCGATCTACGCGAAGCAAGGCGCGGCGGCGTTTCGTAAATGGCTCGAAACCGAAGGCGTGAAGAATATCAACAACGTCAACGAAAAATTGAAGGCGGCCACCTCCTGGTACTCGATCTACGAAGCCGAGCCGGCGCTGGTCAATGCGTAGGTTTCGTGCCTATGAGAGAAGCGCGGGCCTCGCTTCCGCGCTTGGCCGGGCGAGTAACCGTCCATTCTCTACACCGCCAGGAAGAATGAAGTTTCGCGGAGATGCGAGTCCTATTGCATCGATTGTAGCTGCGTAGCTAATTGATTGATTGCCGAAACGCCGAAGAAGTCCGACAGATCCACATGACCGGCCAGCGTATCGCGCTGCCTGCCTTCCACTAAAATTTTCACCTTCGCAATCCCGGGAATATTGGCCGACAAAGTCTGAATCAAAGACGTTACCGTAAGATCTTCGGTAAGAACGCCGGAGCGGTGTCCGTCAGCGAATGCAGCGTTGACATCGATCACCGCAAGTCCGGGATCGACCAGATACACACTGCGAATGTCCGACCCAGCAGGCAACGGATGAGGTGAGGTCTTGTCGAGATACAGCAC
>JASHRB010000379.1 GCA_030037575.1 Candidatus Sulfotelmatobacter sp.
AATTTTTCCCAGCGGTCGGCGGTGATTTTTGCCAGCTGCAGCTGGGCCAGAACCTGCTGGCGCGTGGCGCGGGCCTGGTTGAGTTCCTGATCGATTTCGGGAGTGTCGATGGAGGCCAGCAACTCCCCCTTGGTCACGCGGCTGCCGATGTCCTTATACCAACGAATCAGATAACCGTTCGTACGGGCGTAGATGGGAGATTCGACGTAGGCCAGCAGAGAGCCGGGCAAAACCAATTCTTCGTCGGATTTTTCTTTCTGCGGATAAGTGAATGCAACCGTGGGGGTGGTTTCGAGGTCCGTTTCTTGGGCGAGCGCGTGCTCGTGGGTCATGCGGCCCAGCATGGTGATGCCGCCGGAGAGCACAAGCAGGGCGAGCAAGACGCCGACCATGGTCAGTGCTTTTCGGGAAGACGCCGGCGGAATTTCCGGCGGACGCTGAATGGTGGGCGGTTGATGGCGCGAGCGCTGCTGGATTTCTTCGATCTCCAAGTCGCGTTGCGCCTGAGCGCTGAGATGATGCTCTTCGCTCGGCTCGGCTTCGGGCGTAGCGCCCCTGCGTCCGTTTCCAGAGGCGGACAAATCCGTCTTTTGTTGGGGGGGGATTTCCTCGGTCATGCTTTGCTCCAGCTAATTTCGCCCGGCAACTCCTAGAATCACCAGCTTGGTTCGGTCGACTCTTGCATTCGACCATCTCTTACAATAAAGATTACTAGCCGCCCGCCGTTCGCGCCCGCTTCGCCTCTCGGCGGCCGTGAAACACGGCAAACACGCTGGGCACGAAAAATAAGGTCGCCACCGTGGCGAACAGCAGGCCGCCGATGACGGCGCGGCCGAGGGGAGCATTCTGTTCGCCGCCTTCGCCCAGGCCGAGCGCCATGGGAACCATGCCGATGATCATGGCCAGCGCGGTCATCAGCACCGGACGAATACGAGTGTAACCGGCGGCGACGGCAGCGCGGACGGCGGGAACGCCTTCATCCATCTGCTCGCGCGCGAAGCTGACCATCAAGATGGAGTTCGCGGTGGCCACCCCCATGCACATCACGGCGCCGGTGAGAGAGGGCACGCTGAGGGTGGTGTGCGTGAGAAGCAGGAACCAGCAGATTCCGGCCAGCGCTCCCGGCAGGGCGGCGATGATGATGAAGGGATCAAGCCAGGATTGAAAATTGATGACGATCAGCAGATAGACCAGCAGAATCGCCCCCGCCAGCCCCGCCCCCAAGCCAATGAACGATGCCCGCATGGTAGCGACCTGGCCGCGCACGGTAATGTGCGTGCCCCGGGGCAAATGGCCTGCGAAAGCCTGGAGAACCTTGTTGGTGTCGGCGGCGACGGCGCCCAAATCCCGATCCTGCGTGCTTGAGTAGACGTCGATGACGGGCTGCACGTTGTAATGGTTGACGGTGGCGGCGCGAGTGACCGGCGTCACCTCCACGAGATTGCCCATCAGTTGCCGGCCCTGCTGCGAGGTCACGGGAATATTCATCAGGTCCTGCAGGTTGGTCATGCGATATTGCGGCGACTGCACAGCCACCTGGTAAGTGACTTCGTTGTTGGGATTCAACCAGAAATTCGGCTCGGTCTGAAAACTGCCGCTCAGCGAGACCAGAGCGCTCTGGGCCACATCGGCGGCGGTAAGCCCGACTTGAGTGACGCGCGTGCGTTCGATATCCATATGCAGAGTGGGCAAGGAAAGCAGCTGCTGCACATGCACATCGGCGGTGCCGGGAATGTGGCGCATCTTATTGGCAATCTCTTGCGCGATGGCATAGTTGCTGTACATATCGGCCCCGACGACTTGCACGTCGAGGGGCGCGGGCAAGCCAAAGTTCAAGATCTGGGTGACCATATCGGCCGGCTGGAAGAAAAACTCCACGCCCGGGAACTCCCGCGGCAGGACCTCGCGCAATCGGCGGCGAAGGTCCGCGACCGGCAGATGATGCTCGGGATCGAGGGCGATAAGAATTTCGGAATCGCTGCTGCCGATGGTTCCGTTCGAGCTGTAGGACTGATTGATGCCGGAGTTGGGAAGGCCGATGTTGTCGAGAATGGTCTGCAACTGTGCCGGCGGGATCTCCCGGCGCAATGCGGCCTCGATTTGATCACAAAGGTTGGCGGTTTCTTCCACGCGCAGACCGGCGCGGGCGCGCACATGCAGGCGAAGCAGGCCGGCATCGACCTGGGGAAAAAAGTCTTCGCCCAGCAAGAAGTACAGGCCGAGCGACAGAATGCAAAACAGCAGAAAGCCAGCAATGAAAACCCTCCGATGCGCGATGGTGGTTTCGAGCAGGGATTCGTAGCCCAGGCGGAAGTCTTCAAATTTTCGCTCGAAGCTGCGCTGCCAGCGGCCGAGAGACGAGGTGGGAGCCTGGGCGCGATGCTCGTGGCCGCGCATGATGTACATGACCAGGGTGGGGATGAGAGTTCGCGAGAGCAGGTAGCTGGCGAGCATGGCGAAGCTGACGGCTTCGGCGAGGGGAACAAAAAGAAATTTCGCGACTCCGCTGAGAAAGAACATGGGCACGAAGACGATGCAGATGCTGAGAGTGGAAACGAACGCGGGCACGGCGATCTGCTGCGCACCGTCCAGAATGGCCTGCCTCATTTCCTTGCCCATGGCGAGATTGCGCTCGATGTTTTCGATTTCCACGGTGGCATCGTCAACCAGGATGCCGACGGCCAGCGCCAGACCGCCCAGGGTCATGATGTTAATGGTCTGGCCGACGGCGCCGAGCAGGATGATGGAGACAAAAATTGAAAGCGGGATCGAAATCGAGATCACGACGGTCGGCCGCCAGTCGCCCAGGAAAATGAGGATCATCAGCGCGGTCAGCGCGGCGGCGATGAGACCTTCGCGCAGCACGCCGTAGATCGAGGCGCGCACAAACAAGGACTGATCGAAGAGCGCGGTGATTTTCAGTTCCGGCGGCAGAGCCTGCGAAGCTTGTTTGACGATGTTCTTGATGCCCTTCACGATGTCCAGGGTAGAGGCGTTGCCGATTTTGTACATCGACATCAACACCCCGCGATTGCCGTTGGTGCGTACGATGTTGGTCTGCGGCGCGAAGGCGTTGCGGATGTGCGCCACGTCGCGCATGTAAAGCGTGGCCCCGTTGACGGTCTTGACCGGAAGATCGTTCAGTTCCGCGATGGTCTGGGGAGTGCCGTTCATCTCAACGCTGTATTCGAGCGGGCCCATTTTGATGGTGCCGGTGGGAAGAATGATGTTCTGCGCATTCACGGCGTTGACGATATCCAGCGGCTGAAGCCCATAGGCCTGGAGCTTCGGCAGATCGAGATCGACCTGGATCTGGGGAATCTTTCCGCCATAGGGATAGGGAGTGGCGGCGCCGGGCACGGTGGCCAGATAGTTGCGGAGGAAGTTCTGGCCGAGATCGAAGAGCTGCTGCTCGGCCAGGGTCTTGCTGCTCAGTCCGAGCTGAATGACGGGGGTGGTGGCAGCGTTGTAAGAAATGATCAGGGGCGGAGTGGTGCCGGGCGGCAGCCCCCGCACCGTGGTCTGTGAAATGGCGGTGATTTGCGCGATGGCTCCCGGCAGATTTGTGCCCGGGTGAAAAAATACTTTGATCACGCCCAGGCCATAGACCGATTGCGATTCGGTATGGTCGATGTCATTGACCGTGGTGGTGATGCCGCGCTCGGAGTTGGCCACGATGCGGTCGGCCATGTCCTGGGGGGACATTCCCGTATAAAACCAGACGACCGAGACCACGGGAATATCGATATTGGGAAAAATGTCGGTAGGAGTGCGCAGAATGGTGACTGGCGTGAGAATAATAATGAGCAGCGCCATTACCACGAAGGTATAAGGGCGACGAAGCGCTAATGCGACAATCCACATTGGCTAGACGCTACTCCCGAACCCAAGAGGAAGATCCCGTGCCGGATGTTCGTTCGTGGCGCGTGACGGGAAGGCAATCCCCAATCGCCAACTTAGATTCGATACTCACCGTATCGGATTCTAAAATAAACCTGATCCATTATATGGTAAGGTAAGGCCATGCGCCAGAAGCGGGCGGCAATCCATGGTAATCACGGCCGGGGCAATGGCGCCCGGGCGCCGGGAAGGCCGCGCAGCGAAGCCGCGCGCATCGCCATTTTGCGCAGCGCGCTGACTCTTCTGGCGAAGCACGGTTTTACCCATTTGACCATCGAAGATGTT
>JASHRB010000380.1 GCA_030037575.1 Candidatus Sulfotelmatobacter sp.
TGACGCAGATCGAACGGGCCTTTGGCAAGGGTTCGATCATGCGGCTTGGCAAGGGCTCCAAGCCGATCGAGATCGAGACCATTTCGACCGGTTCCCTCGGGCTTGATATTGCGCTGGGCATTGGCGGGCTGCCGCGCGGCCGGGTGGTCGAGATTTACGGGCCGGAATCCTCCGGCAAGACGACGATTACGCTGCAAGTAATTGCCCAGGCGCAGAAGGCCGGCGGCATGGCCGCGTTTGTCGATGCCGAGCATGCGCTCGATCCCGCGTACGCGAAAAAGCTGGGAGTCGATGTCGACAATTTGCTTGTCTCGCAGCCCGACTACGGCGAACAGGCGCTGGAGATCACAGAGGCTCTGGTTCGATCCAATGCGATCGATGTGCTGGTGGTCGATTCGGTGGCGGCGCTCGTGCCCAAGGCCGAACTGGACGGCGAAATGGGCGAAAGCCACATGGGATTGCAGGCCCGATTGATGTCGCAGGCGCTGCGCAAGCTGACGGGCACGGTGTCGAAATCGCGCACCTGCCTGATTTTTATCAACCAGATTCGCGAAAAGATCGGCGTGATGTTCGGCAATCCGGAGACCACCACCGGCGGCCGGGCGCTAAAATTTTATTCCTCGGTGCGCGTGGATATTCGCCGCATCGCCGCGGTGAAAGAAGGCGAAACCGTGATCGGCTCGCGAACCAAAGTGAAAGTGGTGAAGAACAAAGTCGCCGCCCCGTTCCGCGACGCCGAGTTCGACATTCTTTATGGCGAAGGGATTTCGCGCGAGGGCGATCTGCTCGACTTGGCGGTCAGCAATACCGTGGTCGAGAAGTCAGGCTCATGGTTCAGCTACAAGGGCGAGCGCATCGGCCAGGGGCGCGAGAACGCGCGGCAGTTCCTGAAAGACAATAAGGATGTTATGTCGAAGCTGGATGCGGAAGTGCGCCAGGCGCTGGGGCTGACCGGGCCGCAGGCGCAACCAGCGGCGGCCTCGACTCCACCGGCGCAGGGCGCTCGGGTCACCACCATGCCCACGGGAACTGATGCGGTGAAAGCGCCCATTGCGGCGGCCAGAAGGTAACTAGCCCCGCCGGGCCCGCGTGACCTCGTACAACTCACCGACGTAATCTCGACGAATACAGGGTTCCTATATAGGATTCCTGTATTCGCGATGAAAAAGTCGATTTCCTCGAAAATCTCCCGTGGCAGTGCCGAGCTCGCCATTCTTTCCCTGCTCGAAAAGCAAGTTCTTTACGGCTTTGAAATCTGCAAGCGCATTGAGGAAGGCAGCGGCGGCGCCCTGTGTTTCACGCTCGCCTCCCTGTATCCCATGTTGTACGAGCTGGAAAAAAGGGGCTGGATCGAGGGCAAATGGCAAGCCAACCAGGCGGGTCGCGACCGCCGCTATTACCGGCTTATGCCGGAAGGCAGGAGACAGCTCGCCCCCCTACGAAAACAGTGGCACGCATTCTTCGTCGCGCTTGACCAGCTTGCGGGAGTTCACCATGTCTGAGTGGAAGCGCATGGTTCACGACAAGTTGAACCTCGGCCTCAGCCCGCAGCAAGACGAGGAAGTCGTCAGCGAACTGGCCGGTCATCTGGAAGACCTCCACCAGGATCTTCGACAGCGCGGGCTAAGCGAATCCGTGGCGCTGCGTCTTGCGTTCGCAGCAGTGGACGACTGGAAAGACCTGGCACGAAAAATTCGCAGCACAAAACGCGAGGAGACTGTCATGAATCACCGAACCAAAACTCTGTGGCTCCCGGGGCTGATGGCCTTTGCCGCCTCTTCAATTCTGCTGATGATTCTTCAGCGCCTCATCATGTTGCGGCCAACCCTGTTAATCACTTTGGAGCACATCATCCGGCTGCCTGCCGCTTTCTGGTGGAAGAACCAGGTGGACGTAATTTGCCTCTGCTGGTGGGTCTTGCTGCCGCTTTGCGGCGCTGCCGGAGCTTGCCTGTCACGCAGAGCTGGCGGCACGCGGCTGGCGTGCGCAGCTGCCAGCCTGTTTCCCTCGCTCGTGATGCTTGGCCTGTTCTGTTGCATCCTGCCGGTAAGTATGGTGATCGATAAAAACAGCTACCTGATGCAGCACCCTCTTTATTTCGTACTCGCCATGGTCAATTGGATCATGGTGCCGGGCCTGGCTTTGCTGCTTGGAGCCCTGCCGTTTCTGCAGCGGACAACAAGCCTCCGGCAACCATAACGCGCCGCCCGCCGCTGGCGGCTGCTTGCGGAGCGGCAATTGCCATCCCGGTTGCCGCCGCATAGAATGTGGCTTACCGCCTTTCGCTCGACTGAGGGCAATTGCACAAAGGGCTTGCCATCTATCCCGGGTCGTTTGATCCGCCGACCAACGGCCACCTCGACCTGATCGGCCGGGGGGCCAAGATTTTTGAAGAGTTGGTGGTGGCTATTCTCCGCAATCCGGAAAAGAGCCCAATGTTCAGCCTGCCGGAGCGGCTGGAAATGCTGCGTCAGCTCACGGCCGAGTTCGACAACGTTCGCATCGACACATTCGACGGGCTGATGGTCGAATACGCAAAGTCGCTCGAAGCCACCTGCATTTTGCGCGGCATCCGGGCCGTCAGCGATTACGAATACGAATTGCAGATGGCGCTGATGAACCGCAAACTCGAGCCTACGCTTGAAACTGTGTTCATGATGCCAGCCGACAAATACTCATACGTGAGTTCACGTCTGGTGCGGGAAGTGGCGCAGGCGGGCGGGCCGGTGAGGGGATTGGTGCCGGAAGTGGTGGAAGAGAAAGTGCGCGAAAAGCTGGATCCCGCGTACAAGCTGGGTAATGTTCGCGAAATCGACATGGTGGAATCTTCCAGCGCAAGCCAATTGGAACGAAGAGAAAGGAAAAGGAAAAAGAAAGCATGACCACCGCCACCCCTGAAGCCCTGCGTCTTACCGATCGGATCAATCGCATCGCGCCTTCCGCCACCATGGCGGTTGTGGCCGAGGCCGATAAGCTCCGCGCCCAAGGCATCGACGTGGTCGATTTCGGCGCCGGCGAGCCGCATTTCGCCACGCCGCAACCCATCAAGGATGCGGCCATCGCCGCGATCCAGGGAAACTTCACCAAGTACACGGCCGTGCCCGGCACGGCCGAACTGCGCGATGCCATCGCGCAGCGCCACGCTGTCGATTTCGATTCCGACTATGGCCGCGAAGAAGCGATTGCCGCCACGGGCGGCAAGAACGCATTGTTCAACGCGATTCAAGTTCTGGTCGATCACGGCGACGAAGTGATTCTTCCCGTGCCCTACTGGGTCTCGTTCAAAGATATCGTTGGCTATGCCGGCGGCCAGTGCGTGCTGCTCGAAACCGACGAGTCGCAAGGTTTCCGCGTCACAGCGGAGGCGATGGCGAGGCTGATCACATCGCGAACCAAGGCGATCATTCTGAATTCGCCATCCAATCCGTCGGGAGCGGTGATGACCGCGGCCGATCTCGCAGAAATCGTTCGCCTCGCTCACCAGCGCGGGATTTGGGTGCTTTCGGACGAGTGTTACGTTTATCTGAACTACACGGGCAAGAAATTTTCCGTGGGATCGTTGCGCGAGTTCAGGGAGCACATCATCGTTCTTGGCTCTCTGTCGAAAACCTACGCCATGACCGGCTGGCGGTTGGGCTACGCGCTTGGGCCGGCACCCATCATCAGTGCGATGTCGAAGCTGCAAAGCCAGTCGACTTCCAATCCCACATCCATCGTACAGAAGGCGGCGGTTGCGGCACTGCGCGGTCCGCAGGAATGCGTGGAGCAGATGCGCTGCGAATATGTCCAACTGCGCGATCATGTGGTGAAGGGACTGCGATCGATTCCCGGGGTGACCTGCACCGTGCCCGATGGCGCGTTCTATGCGTATCCCAATATTTCGGCGTTTTTGGGCGGCAGCGACCTGCGCTCAGCCTCTGATGTTGCGGCAAAGCTGTTGCGCGAAGCACACGTCGCAACCGTGCCGGGAGAAGGATTCGGCACCAGGGAACACATTCGCGTTTCCTATGCAACTTCAAGGGCAGAGTTGGACCGCGGCTTGGAGCGCATGAGAAAGTTTTTCGCCGCCCGGTAGGCGCGACGCGGCCATTGCAGGTAAAATTTAATCTCAGCGTGAGGCCGTCCCTTGGCGAACGGCCTCTTTTCGTTGCGCTGGTATGGGCGACTTATATCCATTGTTGATGCAGCCAGCGTTCGACCCGCGCCCCTGGGGAACGTTCGATCTCTCGCCGCTTTATCCCCATCACAGGTTCGAGCAAAAGATCGGTGAGGCGTGGTTTACCGGCGACCACTGCAAGGTGGCCAACGGCCCTTTGGCGGGGCAGACGCTCTCGCAAATCAGCCGGAAATATCAGCGCGAACTTGTCGGCGACGCCGCCCGCGATGCCAGCCGGTTTCCGCTGTTGTTGAAGTTTCTCTTTCCGCAGGAAAAACTTTCGGTGCAGGTTCATCCCGATGATGTGCAGGCGCTGAACGTCGGCCAGCCATGGGGAAAAACCGAGTGCTGGTACGTGGCCCACGCGCAACCGGGAGCGCAGATCGCTTTGGGGTTGAAGTCGGGAGCGACGCTTGCGGAATTCGAGCAATCGATCTATGAAAATCGCGCCGAGGAATTGCTGAACTGGCTGAACGTTTACGCCGGCGACATGATTTACGTGGCCGGAGGAACCGTGCATACGCTGGGCCCGGGATCGATCATCGTGGAGACCCAGCAGCAGTCGGACACGACCTACCGTTTGTATGATTATGGCCGACCGCGCCAGCTTCATCTCCGGGATGGCCTGGCGGCCGTGAAAGAGAAAGTGTCGTCGGGAAGAGTGGTGCGGCCGGCTCCGGTACAAATTCGCGGCACCGCCAATCGCCGCGCTCCGCTTGTCGCCGCACCTTATTTCGTGGTCGAGATGTTCGAACTGAAAGATCTGCTAGAGTTATCCACGCGCGACGAGTCGGGAAGGAGTTCGGTGCAGGTTCTGCTTGGGATCGAAGGATGTGGCCTAGTCAAAACCGGCGGGGGTGAACCCGTGACTCTGGCCAAAGGCGATGCGGTCGTGATTCCGGGGGCAAGCGAGAAGTTTGCCGTACGTCCGCAGTGGACGCTGGAATTTCTGAGAGCGAGCGTTCCGGGAGCGACTCTACCCGAGCCCGAGACCCGAATGTGAAGTGTGCGTGAAGAAATTGAGTAAGAACCCAAACTTCTATCCTGTGATTCTGGCCGGCGGCCGGGGAACACGCTTCTGGCCGTTGAGCCGCAGGAAGCGCGCCAAACAGTTGCTCGCGCTCGATGGCAAGCAGACGATGATTCAGCAGGCGGTGGCGCGGCTTCTCCCCATGGCGCCGCCGCGGCGGCTCTGGGTCATCACCAATGCCGATCTCCGCGCCCCCATTCGCGAGCAGTTGCCCAAGCTGCTTGCCTCCCAGATCCTAGCCGAGCCCATCGGCCGGAATACGGCGCCGGCGATCGGCCTGGCGGCATTTTTGCTTTTGCGCGAGAATCCCCATGCCGTGATTGGCATGTTCCCATCCGATCATGTCATCGGGGATGAAAAAACCTACCGCACGACCATCCAACGCGGAATCGAAATCGCCGCGCGTGGCGAGAACATTGTGGTGCTGGGAATCCGGCCAACGCGTGCCGAAACTGGATACGGCTACGTTGAAGCGGGCGGCGCCTTTCCCGGCGACGCGCTGCGTGTGCGGCGATTCACCGAGAAACCCAATGCGGAAAAAGCCGCGGAATTTGTGGCGTCGGGCAATTATTTTTGGAACAGCGGCATGTTTCTCTGGAGCGCTCGCACATTGGCGAACGCGCTGCTCGAACACTTGCCCAAGACGGCCTCCATCCTGCAGAAGATTGCCACAACTTTCCGAACAAAAAAGTTTGGTCGCACCTTTCGTCGGCTCTATCCGAAATGCGAAAACATCAGCATCGATTATGCCGTCCTCGAGCCCCGTTCCGCCAAGGGCGAGGCCGCGGGAAATATCATTTGTGTCCCAGCGGAGTTTGCCTGGAACGATCTGGGATCGTGGACTGCGGTGCACGAGCACCATGCTTCCAAAACGGCCGGTGGGGCCAAAAATCTGATTCGCGGTGAAAGTGTGTTTGTTCTAAATTCGCGGCGAAACTATATTCATGCACCGGGTAAATTTGTCGCCGCCGTCGGGGTCACCGATTTGGTGGTGGTCGAAACCGACGACGCGCTGCTGATTACAACGCTCCACCATGCGCAGGACGTTGGCCAGGTGGTGAAGCATCTTGACCAGAACAAGAGTCTGCATCGATTAACCTGAGAAATCGACCCACGTAGGACAGGGAGTGATCCTAAGAATCTGCCGGTACCGTAATTCGGGCTCTGCGCTCGGCATGGCGTCACGCCGAAGCCGCGTTTCTTCGCCGCGGGGCGGGGAATCTCAGGGCAGACAATCTTAGCGCACAAGGCCGCCTGCTCTTGGCAGACGGGTCGATTCATCCGGGAAGAGCAAAACCGCCCAGGGACTTTGCGCAACGGGTTAGGCATGGCCCAAGAGACCCAAAAAGGGATTAAATTCGGAACCGACGGTTGGCGCGGGATCATCGCAGACGATTTCACGTTCGATAACGTGCGCCGCGTTGCCGGCGGAATCGCATCGTACGTCACCAAGCATGAAAATCCGCGGCGCGGCCTCATCATCGGCTACGACACTCGCTTCGCCGCTCAACGGGGCGCCCAGGTTGTGGCTGAAGTCATCGCCTCCGCCGGAATTCCGGTAAAGCTGGCCAATGATTACACGCCCACGCCGGCGGTCTCGTATGCCGTGAAAAACACAGGCGCCGCCGGGGGCGTGATGGTTACATCCAG
The DNA here is from genome assembly GCA_030037575.1 of Candidatus Sulfotelmatobacter sp. Classification (GTDB taxonomy): domain Bacteria; phylum Acidobacteriota; class Terriglobia; order Terriglobales; family Acidobacteriaceae; genus Sulfotelmatobacter. The sequence goes on from JASHRB010000380.1 coordinate 6,837, forward strand.
TCACAATCCGTGGAACTGGAACGGGGTGAAGTTCAAGGCGAAATTCGGTGGCTCCGCAACTCCCGCCATCATGGGAAAAATTGAGCAGGAGTTGCTCACCGAAGCCGTGCCGAAACATGACAAAGCCCCGATTCAAGAAGCCGATTTTAAAGCTGCCTACGTGGCCGCCATCTGCCGCTTCGCCGACACCGATCTCATCGGCAAAGCGAAATTCAAGATCGCCATCGATTCCATGTACGGTTCGGGCCGCGGGGTGCTCGCCGGAATCTTCCGCGATCTCGGCGTCGAATATGTCGCCATCCGCCAGGAAGTAAACCCGCTTTTCCCCGGCATCAACCCCGAGCCCATCGAGCCGCATATTTCGCTTTTGCAGGAAACCGTGACCGGCGAAAAATGCCACGCCGGCCTGGCCACCGACGGCGACGCCGACCGGATCGGTGCGGTTGCGGAAGACGGCAGCTTCGTGGACTCGCATAAAATATTCTGCGTGCTGCTGCGCTGGCTGCTCGAACGGAAGAAATGGCCTGGCGACGTGACCCGCGCATTCAATACGACGCGGATGCTCGACCGCATCGCCACAAAACATGGGCGCAAAATCTACGAGACAAAAATCGGATTCAAATACGCGGCCGATTTGATGATGGAGCGCGAAATTCTGATCGGTGGCGAGGAATCGGGCGGCATCGGGTATTCCCGATTTCTGCCCGAGCGCGACGGCATCTTGAATTCTCTGCTCCTGGCCAATGTGATGGCGGAAGAAGGCAAGCCGCTGGGCCGGTTAGTCGCCGATCTGCAGCGCGATTTCGGGCCGCACTACTACGGCCGCCGCGATCTGCACCTGGCGGAAGAAGTCAAGCAATCGGCGATTCAGCGCGCCGGAGATGAGAGCACGCAAACCCTTGGACGGTATCGCGTGCTGAAAAAAGAAAATCTTGACGGGATGAAGTTGTTTCTCGACGCCCCCACGAACGGCAACGGCGCGGAAGCCTGGATTTTGTTTCGCGCTTCCGGAACCGAGCCGCTGTTGCGCGCTTATGCGGAGGCTGCCTCGCCCCAATTGGTAAGCGAAATCCTGGAAACTGCGGAAAACTTCGTAAACGCCGGTCCTTAGCCGCCTGCATTTCACCCACAATTTTGGCCGCGACGGTGCGATACTGCTACGCAGGATGACTGTTGTCGCAAACCCGGCCGCGCCCGACGGCGATTCTCCCCAGGCACGCCGCTATAACCGGGTGCGCCGATGGCTAGGAGCCTCCGACTTTGTCGTTAGTTTGGTTTTTCTTGTCCTGCTTTTGGTTACCGGCTGGACGGAGTGGCTCCGCGACCTGGCTTTGCGTCACAGCTTTCAAAGCTATGCCTTAGCCACTTTTATCTATCTGTTCCTGGTGCTGCTGATCGGCAAAGCGCTCGGCCTCGGCCTCGATTACTACGGCTTCCGGCTGGAGAGAAAATTTCAGCTTTCAACGCAGCGAGTCCGCTCCTGGATTTGGGATGAAGCCAAAGGCTTCCTGCTTGGTTTGGGGTTAGCCGGCGTTCTGGTGGAGTTGGTGTATTCCATGATTCGCCAATGGCCGCAGCATTGGTGGATCATCGCCTGGGCCTTGTTTATGGGCCTTTTCATTGTGATGGCTCAGCTGGCTCCGGTGGTGCTGTTTCCCATCTTCTACAAGTTCGAGCCGCTCGAAGATGAAGACCTGAGGCGCCGGCTGGTTGTGCTCAGCGAACATGCCGGCACGCGAGTGCGCGGCGTTTACCGCTGGAAGCTGTCGGAGAAAAGCAGAAAGGCGAACGCCGCGCTGACCGGACTGGGCGGCACCCGGCGCATCATTCTTGCCGACACCCTGCTTGACAACTTCACTCCTGATGAAATCGAAGCCGTGCTGGCACACGAGCTCGGACATCATGTTCGCCGCCATATTCTGAAAAGCATTTTCGTGCAGGCCGGAATTGCTCTGCTCGGTTTTTGGATGGCCAATCTGGTGCTGCACTATGCCGTCGATCACCACATGTTCGACGAGCTTTCCGACTTTGCCAATCTGCCTCTTCTGGCACTTACGGCGACTGTCATTTCTCTGCTGCTGATGCCCGCCTTGAACGCGTATTCCAGGTATAACGAGCGACAGGCTGACCGCTATGCGTTCGAATCCATCGCAACCGTCGAGCCTTTTGTTTCGTCAATGAACAAGCTGGCCGGCCAGAACCTGGCGGAGCGCACACCCGCGAAGTGGATTGAAGTGCTGTTCCATTCGCATCCTGCAATTTCAAAGCGGATCGCAGCGGCGGAGGCATGGAGCCGGAGTCAGAATCCCGGACCGCCGGTTCACGCGCAAACTCTGTAAGCCCGGCTAGCTCCGGGGCGTGCGCCTAGCGTTGTTGGCAGAGAATTTTTGTTACCCGCTGCAAATCTTCCTCCGTGTCCACGCCAATCGAGTCGAACGGCGTTTCTCCCACATACATCGGCATTCCGTTTTCGAGAAAGCGCAGCTGCTCCAGCCGCTCCATTTTTTCGAGCGCTGATTCTGGCCAGCTCACAAACTGGTCCAGAGCCGCCTTACGGTAGGCGTAGAGCCCGAGATGCTTGTAATAAGTCGGTCGGGTCGCATCACGGTCGAAGGGGATCGTAGAGCGCGAGAAGTAAAGCGCTCTGCCATCCGGTGCGGTTACGACCTTCACGGCATTGGGATTGTGGGTCTCCTGGGGAGAGCACGGGGTTTTGACCGTCCCGACCAGTATTTTTGGCTCACACATCACTTCCATCAATGTTGCAAGTTGCTCGCTGCGCACAAGAGGCTCATCCCCCTGCACATTGATGTACACGTCGGCCCCGACCGAGTTTGCCACTTCATGAACGCGTTCGGTTCCGCTGCGGTGAGCAGACGAGGTCATGCGTGCTTTCCATCCATACGCACGACAAGCATCAAGAATCTCGGCAGAATCTGTGGCGACGATGACGTCGGCGAGCAATGGCGACTGCCGCACCGCTTCATACACCCAGCCGATCAGAGGTTTGCCTGCGATTTCGCGCAGCATCTTGTGCGGCAAACGCGTCGACACAAGCCGGGCGGGAATGATGGCGATCGTCCGCATGCGAGGATTCGTTTCCAGTCCGCGCCTTAAGCGGGCAAGAATGGCAATTCTTCCGGCGAGATTTGGTCGGGTCAGGCGGCCGTTTTTATGGCGCTCGGCTCCGGAACTCTTGCCTCCAACCTTCTGCGAATGCGCCGCACCTCAACGAAAATCAGCGCACTCAAGGTGCAAATCAAACTGCCAAACATCAGCCAAAGTGGATCCATTGATGGCGGGCTCCCCTCCCGCAACGACCGGTAATTTCCCTTGTTCCAACACTGCCCGCTATTGAATCGAGCTGGCGGTATTGGAAAAGACGTTGTTGGCATTCGACCCGATGAGCCTTATCGTGCCGACGACCAGGACAAGGATCACCGCCAGCATAACCGCATATTCGGCAATGTCCTGACCCGCGTCGTCTGACCATAATCTCCGCATGTAATCGTTCATAGTTTGCACTCCTTTCTCCTCCCGAATCACGAGAGTATACATATTTTTACAGGATTTTGAGCTATTTGTGCTGAGTCGGCACTGCTCTGAACTAGATCAGTACCGGTGAGTCTCGCGAGTCGCGAAAAAAGAAGCGGCAGGCGCGTTTAGCCAGGATCCAGCGGTTTGACACTTTTTTGCTGAGGTTCTTAGAATCGAAACCCGAGGGAAGCTGGAGGTCATGCGTGCTGCAACCCGCCCTCTCACGGGTACCCGGGAAACGTTTGAATTCGTTACTTTCTCTCCCTAGTTCCCCCCCAACTCCTTCGACCGAATGGCGGCGTAGCTCAGGTTAGAGCGACGGTCTCATAATGGTACTAAATACGTTTAATCAATGACTTACAACGGCATAGAGTGGAAACAACGGCGTACTTAGGCAACAACGGAGAGGGGGAATGCAATCGACCATGCAATAAGTCTACCGAGTCAGTAGAGATTGGTATCTTCGTTTTCTTTTCACCATTCCGGGCCGTTACGTAATGGGTATTTACTGCAGGAGCGACGGTCCCGTCGTCCGTCGCTTTCAAGGGGTTGATGCCTGCCCACAGAACCCTAGAGAACCCACATCACCGGCCTGCACTCGCTGCTGTCGTCAGTTGAGTGTTCCGCAACTCGAATTCAGACGCGAGCGCGTCTGCTGTCTTCGGTGGTTTGCTGTTTCATCTCTTCCGCCTGCAACTCTTCCAGCAAGTAGTGGATGATTTTCTCCATTGTGTTTGCTCCCTCGACCGCGATTTGCCTTCCGCCAACGAGCGCAAGGATGCCCCTGAGCGCTGAAAACAGGCAAGGTGTCCGCCGTTACCGGGCCGGTGCGGTACTCAAAGTTCGGGAAGAGACTAATTACCACAATCACTTTCTGCCGGTTCAATGAACCACCCTGAACCACCCTACACCATCGTTTCTACCACCATAAACATTAGGGTTTATGACGGGAGTTATAATGCAACGTTTCACATTAGCTTTGGTT